>JAKBCJ010000052.1 GCA_021807975.1 Pseudomonadota bacterium
ATGACGATATCGCCGCCGAACTGATCGAAGGCTCCGGCATCGACTGGCTGGAACTGCATCTGGGTGTCACCGTCGATGGCCAGCAGGTCGATCTGGTCCCCGCCATCGTCCGCCTCATCGCTCGGCCCGAGGCGGCTGCCTTGATCGAGGGCCCCGACGACAAGCCGTTCGTGCTGCCGCTGCTGGACGGGCGGTTGCTGTCGCTGCCGATGTCGCGCATCCGGCCCACCTTGCAGGCATTGCTGGAACTGTGGGCCGGCGGCGGGATCGACCCGGAGTCCGGCAAGATTGGTTTCAGCCGGCTGGACGCCGCCGATCTGGCGGAGTTGGAGGAGCGCACCGGCCTGATCTGGCGCGGTGGTGAGGCGCTGCGGGACCTGGGCCGCGCTTTGCGCCAGTCCGGCGGCATCCCCAAGGCGGTAGTGCCGGATACCTTCCTGGCAACGCTGCGGCCCTATCAAAGCCAGGGCGTCGATTGGCTGCAATTCCTGGGTTCGGCGGGGCTGGGCGGCGTGCTGGCCGACGACATGGGGCTGGGCAAGACCGTGCAGACGCTGGCTCATTTGATGATCGAAAAGGCGGCGGGACGGCTGGACCGGCCATCGCTGATCGTCTGCCCGACCAGCCTGATCCCCAACTGGCTGGCCGAGGCGCATCGTTTCGCACCGGACCTGTCGGTCCTGGCGCTGCACGGTGCGGCCCGCAAGGCCAGCTTCAAGGCGATCGCGGAACACGATGTGGTGCTGTCCACCTACCCGCTGCTGACCCGCGATGCCGACGTGCTGCTGGGTCAGGAATGGCACATGGTCATCCTGGATGAGGCGCAGTCGATCAAGAACCCCAACGCGGAGACCACGCGCCAGGCGTTGCGGCTGAAAGCCAGGCAGCGGCTGTGTCTGTCCGGCACCCCGTTGCAGAACCATCTGGGCGAGTTGTGGTCGCTGTTCGACTTCCTCGCCCCGGGTTTCCTGGGCGGTCAGAAATCGTTCAAGTCCCGCTATCGCACGCCGATCGAAAAGCACGGCGATGTCGAGCAGCAGGCCCTGCTGACCCGCCGTATCCGCCCGTTCATGCTGCGGCGAACGAAAGAGGAAGTCGTTACCGAACTGCCACCGAAGACCGAGATCGTCGAGCCGGTGGAGATGGAGAGCAACCAGCGCGCGGTGTACGAAGCCATCCGGCTGTCGATGCATGCCAAGGTACAGGCCGCGATCGCCGCTAAGGGCCTCGCGCGGTCTGGCATCATCATCCTGGATGCGCTGTTGAAGATGCGGCAGGCCTGCTGCGACCCGCGGCTGCTGAAGCTGAAGACGGTGGCCAAATCCAAGGCAGGGTCGGCGAAGCTGGACCGGTTGATGGAGATGCTGGCGATCATGTTCGCCGAGGGCCGGCGGGTTCTGCTGTTCTCCCAATTCACCGAAATGCTGGCTCTGATCCAGGAACGGCTGGAGGAAGACGGGGTCGCGTTCGTCAAACTGACCGGAGATACGAAGGACCGCTTGACCCCTGTGAAGAGGTTCCAGGCGGGAGAGGTGCCGTTGTTCCTGATCAGCCTGAAGGCCGGGGGCGTGGGCTTGAACCTGACCGCCGCCGATACGGTGATTCATTACGACCCATGGTGGAATCCGGCGGTCGAGGATCAGGCGACGGATCGGGCGCATCGTATTGGGCAGACGAAGAAGGTGTTTGTTCACCGGCTGGTGACGCTTGGCACCATCGAGGAGAAGATGGAAGTCCTGAAGGACAAGAAACGCGCCATCGTCGCCAGCGTCATGGACGCCGAACACGGCGGCGCGCTGAGTCTGACCGAGGCGGATATCGAGGATCTGTTCGCCCCGGCGGGATAACGCCGGCGGAGACACCCATGGCGGCGGAGGTTGACAGGCATTCGAATGGCTGGAGCAACCGGCTGTATTTTCGTTTTGTATAAGTAACAAATACGACAAGGACCCATTGATCAGAAACCGGCGGGACGGCACCCTGTATTAGCGCCAGTGAGGCACAATCCCGCCAGACCGGGGAGAAACGAGCGACAGGTTACGCCGCGAGAATCCCCGTGATCTCCGCCAGCCCGGGCACCTGGCCGGACGGGCCGACCGTTGCCAGGGTTGGCTTTGCCCGGAAATGGCGGACGGCGGCGCGCCTGATGTCCGCCTCGGTGACGGCGTTGATCTTAGCCAGTGTCTCTTCCGTGGATATCACCCGGTTGAAGGTCTGGATCTGCCGAGCCAACTGCTCGCACCGGCTGCCGGTGCTTTCCTGCGACATCAGCAGGCTGGCTTTCAACTGCGCCCGCGCTCGGTTCAGCTCCTTTTCCGAGATATCGCCTTGGACCTTGCCAAGCTCCTGCAGCATGACGGGCATCAGTTCGGCGGCCTCGGACTCACCGGTGCCGGCGTAGATGCCGAACAGGCCACCGTCCTTGAACGGGGAAGCGAACGAGTAGATCGAATAGACCAGCCCCCGCTTCTCGCGGATTTCCTGGAACAGCCGCGACGACATGCCGCCGCCCAGCAGGGTGGAGAGCAGCACCGTGGGATAGTAGTCCACATCGGCATAGCCCACGGACGGAAAACCCAACACCACGTGGACCTGATCCAGGTCGCGCTCCTCACGGAATTCGCCGCCAGTGTAGGTGGACAGGTCGGACGGCGGTGGAGCGTCGCCGGGCAGGTCGCCGAAGTGCTTTTGCACCAGATCGAGGATTTCCTCGTGCCGCAGTTTGCCGGTGGCGGCGACGACGACATTGCTGTTGGTGTAGTTGCGCCGCATGTAGCCGGTCAGCACCGATCTCGCCATGTTGCGGATGCCGTCCTCCGACCCCAGGACGGGGCGCCCGAGCGACTGGGACGGATACGCGGTGGTCTGGAAATGGTCGAAGATGATGTCGTCCGGGGTGTCGTTGGCCTGCCCGATCTCCTGCAGGATCACGCCACGCTCACGCTCCAGCTCCTCCGGTTCGAAGACCGAATGGGTCAGGATGTCGCCGAGAATGTCGAACCCCAGCGCGGTGTCCTCCTTCAGCATCTTGACGTAGTAGGCGGTCTGCTCGCGTGCGGTATAGGCGTTGATGTGGCCGCCGACAGCTTCAACTTCCTCGGCGATTTCCGCGGCGCTGCGGGTGGTGGTGCCCTTGAAGGCCATGTGTTCCAGGAAGTGGGAGACACCGTTTTCCTCGGCCGATTCATTGCGTGAACCGGAGGCGACATAGGCGCCGATCGAGACCGTTTCGACGCGATCCATCCGTTCGGTGACAACGGTCAGGCCGGACGGCAGGCGGGTCAGTTGAATAGGCTCATCCATGAAGCGTGGTTCTCTTTACGATATATGCCCTTGCATATGGGGTTGGCGCGGGCGGTGCAAATGCCCGTTTGTCGCAGCGGGCGCCGGGCGGCCATCCGCGGCTCCACATCGTGGAGAGAAGGCGTGGATGGCGGCCCCGCGGCAGCCCGCCGCGGCATTGGGTCGGGGCTTAGAACACCACGACCGACCGGATCGATTCACCGCGCCGCATCAGGTCGAAGCCTTCATTGATCTGTTCGAACGGCAGGACGTGGGTAATCAGGTCGTCGATGTTGATGCGGCCGTCCATGTACCAGTCCACGATCTTCGGCACATCGGTACGCCCGCGCGCGCCGCCGAATGCGGTGCCCATCCAGGTGCGGCCGGTTACCAACTGGAACGGCCGGGTCGAGATCTCCTGCCCCGCGCCGGCCACGCCGATGATGATCGACTTGCCCCAGCCACGATGGGCACATTCCAGCGCCTGACGCATCACCTTGGTATTGCCGATACACTCGAACGTGTAATCGGCGCCGCCCTTGGTCAGATCGACCAGATACGGCACCAGATCGCCCTGCACCTCGGCGGGGTTGACGAAATGGGTCATGCCGAACTTCTCGGCCATCGGAATACGGCCGGGATTCAGGTCCACGCCCACGATCTGTTCGGCGCCGATCATCCGTAGCCCCTGGATCACGTTCAGCCCGATCCCGCCCAGCCCGAACACAACCGCTCGGCAACCCACTTCGGCCTTTGCCGTGTTGATGACCGCGCCAATGCCGGTGGTGACGCCGCAGCCGATATAGCAAACCTTGTCGAACGGCGCGTCGGGCCGGATCTTGGCCAGCGCGATCTCGGGCAGCACGGTGAAGTTAGAGAAGGTCGAGGTGCCCATGTAGTGGAAAAGGGGCTCGCCCTCGCACGAAAACCGGCTGGTTCCGTCGGGCATCAGCCCCTTCCCCTGCGTCGCCCGGATCGCCACGCACAGGTTGGTCTTGCGCGACAGGCAGTATTCGCACTGGCGGCATTCCGGCGTGTACAGCGGGATGACGTGATCGCCCTTCTTCAGGCCGGTCACGTTTTTGCCGACATCGACCACCACGCCGGCGCCCTCATGCCCCAGTACGGAGGGGAACAGACCCTCGGGATCGGCCCCCGACAGGGTGTATTCGTCGGTATGGCAAATGCCGGTAGCCTTGATCTCAACGAGTACTTCGCCTTCACGCGGACCGGCGAGGTCGATCGTCTCCAGGCTGAGCTTGTCGCCGGCTTTTCTGGCCACGGCCGCGCGTGTCTTCATGATCGATCTCCTGGAGCGTGATAAAGCGATCTTTGGCACTTCGGGCCATAGCGATCAACCGGCCCCGGAGGACGGTAGCGTCAGTCTAACGAGCGTCTCAGGAGCCACAACGTGATACTTCGACTTGTTTTCTAGATTTTCGATACGCGGCGATAAAGGAGGTTCGGGGCAGCCTCTATCCTCCGATGGGAACTCCGCCGTCCCGGGCTGGCGCGTCAGGGGTGCGATTCGGTGAGCTGGCGAAGCTGGTCCAAGGTAAGAGCCTGCCACCACACATTCACCCACTCCAGAATGCAATTGCACTGATGATTGAGGTTCCCCCCGCTGCCGATTTGCATACGCGACGGCTTGAAGCCGGTCACCCCTGTTCCCGTGGCCGGCGTCTGACCGTTATATGCAAAGGCGTTGAAGCCGGTCGAGGACACCTCGAACGCCATTTTTCCGGCAACACCCGTGTGCCAGGCGCCGTCGATAGTGCTGCCATTCGACAATAAAGGCTGGCCGGCGCCGGCTGCGGTCAGACCCGGGCCAACAGCGGACATTCCGTTGCCCAGATCCAGATCGTATCGCTGGTTGTTGTCGCCTTCATCCAACTGAAGAATGGTTTGCGTGTCCCGGGCGCCGGCGCCCATAGGAACGTAGGCCGCGGCCATCGTGACCGACGGCTGGCCGGCGATCGGCACGAGAATGATATCGGGCTGACGTGTCGCGGGGGCTGACGTTGTCGGGATATAGCTGGTGGCATAATGGCTTGTTCCGTACAGACTGTTTTCCAGCTGGAACCGGGTCAGCGCGCCGGAAACCGCGATATTGACGGAACCCGGTCCCGAGCAGGTAAACACCGTCGGCGTTCCGGCGACGGTCGTGGCAAATCCCGAACATCCGGTCGCTGTTCCGGCTGACGGGGTCGCCGACCCGGTGCCGATGACCCACAACACATAAGTCCCGGCAGTCAGCGAGCCAGTCGTCTGGGACGCCGGGGCGTCGCTGTTCAGAAGATAGTTGGTCGCGCCCTGAAAGTTCATCAGACCGTTCGGGCGAAAGCACGGGGTATCGGGGGCACAGATCATATAGGTCGAGCCCGGCGCGTCGGTGAACAGACCGGTCGTGGCTATGGACGGCCGCTTGACCGTGACGGGCGGGCACGCGGGACCGGCTTGAAGGCTTCCGGCCGGAAAGGATCCGTTCGGCCGCCCGACGAACCCGCATGCCACATCCGGCGGCGGACTACCGATGCCGGGCGCGTGGTTCCGACCCATCGTCGGGTCGACACTTCCGGCCATCGCACCCGGGGCGGCGAACGCGATGCCACCCAACGCGAAGCCCGCTCCGCGCATCAAAAAGCGCTTCATGGTCAGCCCACACACCCAAGGTTTGAACGGTATCTAAGAGAATCCGGCCCCGGCGATCATCGACGATAGCTGGCAGGAAGCCAGGGCAGGTTTTGTAGATCGTTTTAGGAATTTAGTCAATAAAATTGAGCCGCCCGGGTTGCGCCTGGTACAGCTTCGCCGAATACTGACAGGCATGGCGCCGCGGTGCGGCGAAGGCGCGACACCAACGATCAGGGAGGATCCATTATGTCATTTTACCGAGGCATGACCTGCGAGAACGTGACCATCCACGGTCACGGCGGAACCCCGATTACCGCTTATGTCGCCAAACCCTCTGGCCCCGGGCCATTTCCGGGCGTGGTGTTGATCCACCATCTGCCGGGTTGGAGCGAGCTGTATATCGAGACGACACGCCGGTTCGCGCATCACGGCTATATGGCGATCTGCGCCAATCTGTATGAGCGCGAGGGCGGCGGCAGCGACGGCAACCCGGACGACGTGGCCGCCAAGGTGCGGGCCGAGGGTGGGATTTCCGACGCCCAGATGGTCGGCGACACCGAGGCCGCGGTGAAGTGGATGCGCGCTCAGCCGGAAAACAACGGCAAGGTCGGCCTGATCGGGTCATGCTCCGGCGGGCGGCACGCGTTTATCTATGCCTGCCAGAAACACGACGTCGATGCGGTCGTCGAGCAGTGGGGCGGCGGCGTGGTGATGGCCCCGGGCGAACTGAACGCGAAGAAGCCGGTTGCGCCCATCGACATGACCAAGGATCTGAGCTGCCCGCTGCTGGGTCTGTTTGGCAATGAAGACCGGGCACCGAGCCCCGAACAGGTGGATCAGCATGAGGCGGAACTGAAGAAGCATCATAAGACGTATGAATTCCACCGGTATGACGGCGCCGGCCACGGGTTCTTCTACTGGCACCGGCCGCTGTATCGCCCCGAACAGGCGATGGACGGGTGGAACAAGATTTGGGCGTTCTTCGGCAAATATCTCTCGAAGTAGGAGAGGCTGGCATGTGTACATCGATCGTCGAGATCGTTCGGGCGGACGGCATGGCGAAGCGCGGGGACCAATGGTTCCCGCTGTCGCAGGCGGTGGTTGCTTATGACCACGCCCGCCATGCCCCGCTGGGCGATGTCATCACCCTGGATTTCCTGAATGGTACGCTAGGTGCCGGCGCCCGGGCCGGGGTGGAACTGACGCTGGAGAGTGCCAAGGACCTGCGCGCGGCGCTGGACCGGGCGATCGCGGCGGCGGATTTCGAAGAGGCCGAGGTGCGCGGCAAGAGCGCTCCACCCCGGCTGGTTCGGGTGGCCTGACCGGGGACGCTATGGCGCCAGCAACCGCGATACCCAGTTCTGGACGGGGTCGCCGCTGCCCATATCCGGCTGCACCAGACCATCGATCATGAAGGTCGGCGAGACGTGGATTCCGTTCTGGCGGGCATATTTCGCGTGCCACTTCACTTCGCGATCGAGGGTGGGAATGGCGAAGGCATCCGCCAGGTTCAGGCCGCTGTAAACCTCGATCCGAGCGATGATGTGATTGGGGGTGGCGTCCATGTTTGGGCCGGCGCAGTGGTGGGCGAATTCAAATTCCTCCCGATGCGCGGCAACCGCGGTCATGACGGCTTTGGCGGCCTGCTTGCCCTCGGGCAAAGTGGAGGCTGCCAGAATGCAGCGGACGATCACCCCGGAATACATGTGCCAAGGTTGCGACTGCAGACGGATCTTGATGGTGATGCGGTCCTCGCCGGCCAGGGTCAGCGTCTGGTCGAGTTTGCCCAGCGCCTTGACCGAGAATGGGCAGGTCGGTTCCAGGAACATTTCGAAGACGCGCGGGCCGTGGCCCCAGGTCAGAGGGTCGGCATGCCATGTGTCTGTCTGGTTCATCGTTTCCATCCCGTTTGTGCGGTCTTACTATGACACTGACGGCTTATGGAGAAGGGTAACAGATTGGCGTCCGGCGGAAAGCCGCCCGCGAGCCGCGCCGCGTGCGCTGGCTCACGGGTTTGGTCCGGTCGGGCTTAGTTTGCCGGGGCGGTCTCGGCGGTGGCGGACTCGGCGCGGAAACGCGCATAGGCGCGGACGCGCACGGGAAACTTGTGCCAGGCGGACGTGCCTTCATACCGGGCGTAGGCGGGGACGCGCTGGCGGGGGGTGCGGCTGAGGGCGTTCGGCGACGCCTTGACGGCGGCCCGGGCGCTGCTGAGCCATTCCGGCGACAGAGAGACCGTGGCGTTCAGGTTGGCGGGGGCCGGGATTTTGCCGGCGCGGATGGCGCGGCGGAGAACGCGGACGGGGACGCCCAAGCTGCGGGCTGCGTCGGGAAGGCCGAATTTGATGCTATCAGTCATTCTGGTCAGTGATCCTGGTTAATCCGGGCGCTGTATGACCACTGCTGGGGGTTGGTTGCAAGAGTTGGCATCACGGTGCTTGCGAATTGTGCCGCCAGCCGCGAGAACCGCCGCTTCCTGATGACAGAGGCGGATATGGCCGACGGTGGTGATGAGTATGTGTTCGACGAAGCGACCGGCGAGTGGCGCCCGGCGGGGGACGTCGCGGCGGCCGCCGTTACCGAACGGGGCGTAGTGCGTGACTCGGCAGGGAATGTTCTGGCCGATGGGGACTCGGTGGCGCTGATCAAGGATTTGAAGGTGAAGGGCGCGAACCAGACGCTGAAGCAGGGCACGATCATCAAATCGATTCGGCTGACGGATAATGATGAGGAGATCGACTGCCGCCACGACGCGATCAAGGGGCTGGTGCTGCGGACGGAGTTTGTGCGCAAGCGGTGACTTATGGACGGGGTGGGCTGAACCCATATCGGGCACCACAGATCGCCAAGGAAAAGTTGCTCCAGGCTACGTGAGCGGACAGTTCTTCCCGTCGGACACCCACCACGACGGGAAGGCCGATTGTCAGAGAAAGTCCAGACTTCTAAAGATGAGAGGACTGGGGCCTCCGTCAAACGATGCGTTTATTTCGCAGCGTCCCCTAACCGAGCATCGATCCTGTCTCAACGAACCGCTGATGCCAGGACAGCGCCTCGTTCAACAACGACGGCGAATGCCCGCCATACGACCCCGCCTGCGCTCGGCGGAAATAATCCGCCAACCCCGGCCGGTAATCCGGATGCGCGCAATTCTCGATGATCACCTTCGCGCGCTGCTTCGGTGACAGCCCGCGCAGATCGGCCAACCCCTGTTCGCTGACGAGCACCTGCACATCCTGGTTGATGTGATCGACATGGCTCGCCTGCGGCACGAAAGCCGATATCCGGCCGCCTTTCGCCGTGGATGGGGACAGGAAGATCGAAACATAGGCATTCCGGGCGAAATCCCCCGAACCGCCGATGCCATTCTGAATGCGGGACCCCATCACATGGGTCGAATTGACGTTGCCGTAGATGTCAGCCTCGATCATCCCGTTCATCGCGATACAGCCCAGACGGCGGATCAATTCCGGATGGTTGCTGATCTCCTGCGGCCGCAGAATCATCTTGTTGCGAAACCGCTCCATATCGGCATTCAGCGCCGCCGCCGCGCCCGGGCTTAGCGAAAACGCCGTCGCCGAGGCCATGCGCAGCTTGCCGACGTCCAGCAGGTCCAGCATCCCGTCCTGGATCACCTCGGTATAGGCCGTCATGTTCTCGAACGGGCTGTTCACCAGCCCGGTCATCACCGCATTGGCGACATTGCCGACACCGGACTGAAGCGGCAGAAGCGACGGCGGCAGGCGGCCTTTGGTGACCTCGTGCCGCAGGAATTCCAGCAAATGCCCGGCGATGGCGTTCGCCGCGGCATCAGGCGGGGCGAACGGCAGATTGCGGTCGGGAGCATGGGTTTCCACGATGGCGACGACCTTTTCCGGGTCGCAGCGGAAATACGCCCCGCCAATACGGTCGTCCGGACGGATCAGCGGGATCGGCACGCGGTGCGGTGGCAGCGCGGTGCCATAGTAGATGTCGTGCATCCCCTGAAGTGCGGGGTTCTGCCAGGCGTTCACCTCCAGAATCACCTGCCTGGCCTGATCCAGCCACGTCTTGTTGTTACCGACCGACGACGACGGAATCAGCGAACCGTCTGGCCGGATACCTGAAACTTCGATCACCGCCGTATCGAGCGGCCCCAAAAACCCCTGCCAGGCCAGCGGGGCGACCTGACTGAGATGCATATCGAAATACGCCATCTCGCCGCGGTTGATCTTGTCGCGCAGGATTGGATCGGAGTTATAGGGCAGACGGAACTCTATTCCATCCACCTTGGCCAGCGCGCCATCCAGTTCGGGGCCGGTGGACGCCCCGGTCCAGACCCGGACCCGAAACAGGTCCCCAGCCGCATGTGCCGCCTCGATCCTGGCCGCAAGGGCCATGGGGACGGCTTTGGGATAGCCGGATCCGGTGAAACCGCTCATGCCCACCGTGCTGCCGGAGGTAATGAACGACGCAGCCTGCTCCGCGCTCATGACCTTGGAACGCAGACTCTCGCAACCGATCCGCATTCGCCGCTATCGACCTCCTGTTCGCGTATGCCGCCATCCTGGGGCATCCGACGGGCCGCTGCCTTGCGCTACATCAACAAGCGGTCCCGGGGATCGGGGGTTACCGAGCGAAAAACATCTCCGTCAGGACGTAGTCGAAGGCAAGGATCAGGATGGAGGCGCTGACAACAGCCAGAGTCGTCGCCGACCCGACGCCCTGGGCGCCGCCCTTGCTGTTGTAGCCCTGGTAGCAGCCCATCAACGAGATGATGAACCCGAACACCGCCGCCTTCGCCAGACCGGACACCACGTCGTTGGTCTGCACGAAGTTGACCGTGTTGGTTAGATAGCTCTCGACGTTAAAGCCCAGCTTCATGGTGGACACGATGAAGCCGCCCAGCACGCCCAGCACGTCGGCGACCAGCACCAGGATCGGCAGGGCGATCGTGCCCGCCAGCAGGCGCGGCGCCACCAGGTACTTCATCGGGTTGGTGGACAGGGTGGACAGCGCGTCGATCTGGTCGGTGACCCGCATCGTTCCCAGTTCCGCCGCCATCGCCGCGCCGACACGCCCGGCGACCATCAGCCCGGCCAGAACCGGCCCAAGTTCGCGCGTGACGGACAGCACGACCAGATTTGCCACCGCGCCCTGGGCGGAAAACCGAGCAAACCCGGTGTAGGATTGCAGCGCCAGCACCATGCCGGTGAACACCGCCGTCAGCGCCACGACAGGCAGGCTGAAAAAGCCGATCTCCAGCAGCGCCCGCACGAACAGCCGGCCATAGAACGGTGGCCGGAAGATGTGCGACAGGCCATCGAGCGCGAACAACGCCAGCCCGCCGGCGCCGCGACAAAGGCCGATAACCGCTCGGCCGATCACCGCCAGGAAGTCCAGGATTGTGTTCACGCGCTATACTACATCCAATGCCAGCGGCGGCACTACCAGTGCAACGGGGGTGCCGTCAAAGCACGGCCCCGGTGGACACGCTTAATCATGGTATTGGGCATGGATCAGGTCCACGTCGCCGAAGCGGGTGAACTCACCTTCGAACAGCAGGGGAATCGTGCCGGTCGGGCCGTGGCGCTGCTTGGCAATGATCAGATCGGCCAGATTGTGCGCCTTCTCCATCTTCTGCTTCCACTCCTCCATCGCGGCCTGGAACTTCTCGCCGCTGCCGTCGAAGCCGATTTCCTTGGGTTCTTTCTGTTGCAGATAGTACTCGTCGCGATAGACGAACAGCACCGAGTCGGCGTCCTGCTCGATCGACCCGGACTCACGCAGATCGGACAGTTGCGGGCGCTTGTCGTCGCGGTTTTCGACCTGACGCGACAACTGCGACAGCGCTATGACCGGGACGGCGAGCTCTTTCGCCAGCGCCTTCAGGCCCTGGGTGATCATGCTGATTTCCAGCACGCGGCTTTCCGGCTTGGTGCCGGCGGCGGGACGCATAAGCTGGAGGTAATCGACCACCACCAGCGCAAGCCCCTTGGTCCGCTTCAGCCGGCGGCAGCGGGTGCGCAGGGCGGACATGGTGATGGCGGGGGTGTCGTCGATCTGGATCGGCAGCGACGAAATCTCCCGCGAGACTTCGATGAATTTGTCGAAATCCCGCTGGCCGATGTCGCCACGGCGGATACGGTCGCCCGATATGCGGGCTTCCTCGCTCAGCAGACGGGTGGCGAGCTGTTCGGAGCTCATTTCCAGCGAGAAGATCGCGACCGTTGCCTTGGGGACGCCGTTCGGGTCGGACTGGCGGGCCTCCGCCAGCAGCGCCTTGGCGGCACCGAAAGCGATTTTGGTAGCCAGCGCGGTTTTGCCCATGCCGGGACGGCCTGCCAGGATCATCAAATCCGACGGATGCAGGCCACCCATCTTGGCATCCAGGTCACGCAGGCCGGTGGTCAGGCCAGACACCGTTCCCGCGCGGCGGAACGCCCGTTCGGCGCCAAGGATCGCGTCGGTCAGCGCGCGTTCGAAGGTGACGAAGCCGCCGCCTGTGCCGTTGTCGGCAGCCAGATCGAACAGCGACTGTTCGGCGGCTTCGATTTGCAGCGCGCCGTCCAGTTCAGGATCGGCGCCGAACGCGTTGTTGACGACGGTTTCGCCGATATCGATCAACTGGCGGCGCATCCAGGTGTCCAGGATCGCCTTGCCGTAGTCGCCGGCGTTGATGATGCCGACCATCGCGGTCAGCAACTGGGTCAGATAGGCGGTGCCGCCGACTTCGTCCAGGATGCCGGCGTGCTCGAACTCCGCCTTCAGGGTGACGGCGTCGGCCAGTTGGCCGGCTTCGATCCGGCGGGCGATGGCCTGATAGATGCGGCCGTGGATCGGGTCGGCGAAATGCTCCGCCGCCAGAAACTCGGAAACGCGCTCATAGGCTTTGTTGTTGGCCAGGAGGGCACCGAGAAGCGCTTGCTCTGCCTGGACGTTAGAGGGCGGGAGACGTTGGGACAGGCCGAAAAGGGGGGCGTCGATGGTGTTCACGGACGCAGTCTATCCCGAACCGGGCGGTGGCGCATGATGTTACCGGCCGGTTACCCTGTGGATAGCGGGGAGGAAGTCGGATCGGGATCCAACCGCTACGCCCGTGTGGCCAGTCCGGCTGGAATCCCCGCGCCCAGCACGCCCAGCACATTCCGGCCGTAGCGCTCCAGCTTCGACGCACCGACGCCCTTTATGGAGGCCAGTTCGTCCAGCGTCGCCGGCTTCATCGCGGCGATCTCCCGCAGCACTGAATCGTGGAAGATTACGTACGGGGGAATCCCCTGCCCTTTCGATTCCGCCAGCCGCCACATCCGCAGCGCCTCATACAACGACGCATCGACGGGCAAGGACACCTCGCCCGAAGCGTCCGAGTCAGCAGCAGACCCCCGGCCACGTTCGGGACGGTCCAGCTTCGCCGGTTTCGGCTGGTCCTGGCGCAGAATGACCTTCACCTCGCCGCGCAGGATCGGCCTGGCGACCTCCTCCACCATGAACAGGCCGCCATGGCCTTCGGTATCGACGTCCAACGCCCGCAGCGCAATCAACTGGCGGATCAGGCCGCGCCAATAGGTGGCGGCATGGGCCGCACCGACGCCGAAGGTGCGCAGCCGGTCGTGACCGTGGCGCAGGATACCCTCGGTCCGCTCCCCGCGCAGAACCGAGACGATGTGCGCGGCGCCGAAAATCTGATCGGTGCGGTAAACCGCGGACAGCGCCATTTGCGCCTCGGTCGAGGCGTCCACGGTGACCGGCGGGACCTCGCAGTTGTCGCAATGGCCGCAGTCCCGGTCCAGCGTCTCGCCGAAACAAGTCAGCAAGGATGTGGTGCGGCAGGTCACCGCCTCGGTCAGCGCGATCATCTCCTCCAGCTTGGTCCGCATGACGCGCTTACGCGCCTCAGGGGCGCCGGACTGCGCCAGCCAGTGCCGCGCCTGGGCGACATCCTGGCCACCGAACAGCAGCATCGTATCGGCGGGATCGCCATCGCGGCCGGCACGCCCGATCTGCTGGTAATAGGCCTCCGGGCTGTCCGGCATGTCCAGATGCACCACGAACCGCACATCCGGCCGGTCGATGCCCATGCCGAAGGCGATGGTTGCGACGACGACCAGGGGTTCCCCCGACCGGAAACGGGTCAGCGAGTCCCGCTTGACCATCGGGTCCAGGCCAGCGTGAAACGCTACCGCCGGATACCCCTTCTCGTTCAGCTTCGCCGCCATCCGTTCCGTCTTCACTCGGCTGCCGCAATAAACGATGCCGCATTCGCCCTTATGGCGCTTCAGGAACTCCATCAACTGCGCGGTTTCGCCCAGCTTAGGCGCGGCCGACAAGCGCAAATTCGGGCGATGGAAGCTGGAGACGAAGACCTTCGCCCCCTCCATCTTCAGCGCCGCCAGGATGTCCTGCTGGGTGCGCGGATCGGCGGTTGCGGTCAGCGCGATGCGGGGCACGCCGGGAAACATGTCCGGGATGCGCTGCAATTCACGGTATTCCGGGCGGAATTCGTGACCCCATTGGGACACGCAATGCGCCTCGTCCACCGCGAACAGCGCCAGCGGAATGCGCGCCAGACGATCCATCGTGCCGTTGGTCAGCAGCCGTTCGGGGGACACATACAGCAGATCGAGTTGTCCCTCGATCAGGTCGCGGGTGATCGATCGCGCCTCGGCGGGGTCGATTTCGGAGTGTAAGGCGCCGGCGTTGACACCGACCTGACGCAGCGCGGCCACCTGATCGTCCATCAGCGCGATCAGCGGAGAAACGATGACGGCGGTGCCCGGACGAACCAGAGCGGGCACTTGGTAGCAGATACTTTTACCGCCGCCGGTGGGCATCAGCACCAGCGCGTCGCCACCCGAGACGACATGACGCACGGCCGCATCCTGCTGGCCGCGAAAGCCCGGAAAGCCGAAAACCTGGCGCAGGACCTGTGCCGGATCGAGCATCGTGGTATCGGCAAACATCCCGGCTGAAAAACTCCCGATCCCACATGCGCCGCGAATCGGCTGGCGCTGCTGGCACTATAGGCGCGGTGGCGGGGAAATCTCCAACGGTGTGTCGGGAAGCCGGCCAGCTATAGTCATTGCAGTCATTCCCGGCGGTATGCCTGGGAGAATTGGCACCGCTCCTTCGATCCGCGTTACTGCCGCTTGTCCTTGAATGCCCGCGGCACCTCGCAGCGGCCCGCGTATGCAGGACGCGCCCATCCGGAAAGGTTCGGCCGTCAGGGCCGCTGCAAACGGTGCAAGGTGATTTCCGGCAGGCAATGAAAGCGCGCCGCGACGGTCGAGGATCCCGCGCCGACCGAGGTGTATCCAGCCATGCCTTCATGGGTCCACGCGCCAGCACCGAAGCGCCGGGGCAGGTTCGAATCAATGGTGATCGCCACGCCGCCGGGAAGGCAAATCTGACCGCCATGGGTATGCCCGCTCAGCATGACATCGAACCCGGCATGCGCGGCCTGGCGATAGACCTCTGGCGTGTGCGACAGCAGCACGGCGAATGCCCCTTCCGGGATTGGATCGCCGGCTTTCTCGATGTTGTCGGCGCGAAAGAAATGCGCATCGTCAATGCCGGCAAGGTAGAGCCGGCTGTCGCCGCGTTCGATGGTCACGCATTCATTCAGCAGTATGCGTATCCCCATCGCCTCCAGCGCCGGAACCATGCGGATGGTGTCATGGTTGCCCAGCACGCCGTAGCTTGGCCCCTGCAATACGGCAGCGACCTCGGCGGTTCCCTCGATGGCCCGGGCGAACGGGCCGAATGTGCTGCCGCGGAAATCGCCGGTCAGCACACAGATGTCGTAGCTCAGCGAGGGCAGCAGTGCGATGACCCGCTGCATTGCCGGCTGGTTCATGTCGGCGTGCAGGTCGCTGATGTGCAGTATGGTGAACCCGTCGAAGGCATCCGGCAATCGGCTGGAGACGACCGTATTGCGGCGAACCTGCACGTTGGCGGCATTGCGTTGGCCGCGCCGGTAAAGTCCGGACAGCCGCAGCACGGTGCGGATCACGGAATGGATCGAATACCAACTTTCGATATGGAAGAAATGCAGGCCCTGTCCAAAGACCCGGGCATCATGTTCGGATTCGATACCCAGCCGCTGACGGGCGTGCAAGCGCCCGAGTCTTCCGTTCAGGAAGTCCCGTATCTCTTCAGGAGCCCACAAGCCCTTATCGGGGGATTCCATGTCTGGGGTAATAATTATCCGACTTGTCGCATGCGGAGTTTGGCTGGCGCCGGGATCGGAACGCCAGCCCAAAACCGGATCAGCCCTTCAGAACCTCGACGAGCGTGCTGCCCAGCGCGGCCGGGCTGTCGGCGACATGGATGCCGGCGCTGCGCATCGCGTCCATCTTTGCCGCGGCGGTGTCCTTGCCGCCGCTGATGACCGCGCCCGCATGGCCCATACGCCGGCCCGGAGGCGCCGCCGCGCCGGCAATGAAGCCAACGGTCGGCTTCTTTACCTTGTTCTTGGCCAGGAATTCCGCCGCGTCGATTTCGCTGGGGCCGCCGATCTCACCGATCATGATGATCTGCTTGGTTTCGGGGTCGGCCAGGAACATTTCCAGCACTTCGATGAAGTCGGTGCCCTTCACCGGATCGCCGCCGATGCCGACGCAGCTTGTCTGGCCCATGCCGGTCGCGGTGGTCTGCGCCACCGCCTCATAGGTCAGCGTGCCGGAGCGGGAGACGATCCCGACTGAACCGCGCTTGTGGATGTGGCCGGGCATGATGCCGATCTTGCACTCGTCCGGGGTGATG
>JAKBCJ010000456.1 GCA_021807975.1 Pseudomonadota bacterium
ACCACGTCGCAGCGCGCGATGTTCGTCTTCATCTGCTTTGTCTGGGGTACCACCTGGCTGGCGATGAAAATCGGTATCCAGACCGTTTCTCCCGGCATCTTCGCTGGTCTGCGCTGGACGCTGGCGGGGGCGATCCTGCTGGGCGTGCGGCGGTTCCGCGGCCAGCGGGTCATGCCGCCGCCCCGGCTGATCCCCAGGCTGGTTTTCGTGTCGGTGATTCTGATCACGCTGAACCAGATTATCCAGCTGTATGGTTTGAAATACATTACGGCCGGGCTGGCGGCGGTGATCAGTTCGGCGCTGACGCCGATGGCGCTGATCGCGTTCGCCGCCTTCGCGGGGCAGGAGAGGTTCAATCCGCGCCGGCTGGGTGCGATGGCGGTGGGGATCGCCGGGGTGCTGACGCTGTTCGGACCCAGCGCGTTGGCCGGTACGCTGGATGTGTGGGAAATGATTGGCGCGGCCGGCGTCACGGTTGGGTGTTTGTGCTACGCGGCCGGGTCGGTAATGACGCGGCCGATCATGCGGACGCTGGAGCCGGTGCAACTCGCCGGGCTGACGGACCTGATCGGTGGGGTGGTGTTGCTAGTGTCGGCCCTGGCGATCGAGCCGGGGGCTTGGGAGTCGATGCATTTCCATTGGGGATGGCCAGCCTTTCTGGCGTGGCTGTATTTGTTGGTGCCGGGCGCATTGATGTCCACGACGATGTATTTCCTGCTGGTCCGCGACTGGGGGGCGAGTAAGCCGGGGACGTATGCGTTCATCTCCCCGGTCATCGCGGTTTCGATCGGCAGTTCGTTTTTCGGCGAGAAGCTGGATTGGGGCGACGCGGCAGGGATGGCGTTGATGCTGATGGGGGCGACGCTGGCGCTGCGACCGGCGGCGCCGGTACGGCCCTCGGCGATCGCGGAACCCGCGGCGAGTTGAATCGCGCGTCCGGAACCTTGCGAAAATTCGGCAGTCCGCCTATCGCGCCTGCTTTCCGCGAGAGGGCACACACATGATCCGGGTTTTGAAGCACGGCGCCACCGAGGCCGAGAAGACAGAAGCCGACCGCAAGGTCCGCCAGACGGTGGAAGCCATTCTGGACGACATCGGCACCAGGGGCGACGCGGCGGTGCGGGAACTGTCGGCCAAATTCGACAAATGGGAGCCCGCATCGTTCCGCCTGAGCGCGGATGATATCCAGGCGCTGATGGACAGCCTGCCCGCACAGGTGATCGAGGACATCAAGTTCGCCCAGGCGCAAATCCGCCGCTTCGCCCTGGCGCAGAAGGACGCGCTGAAGGATATCGAGGTCGAGACCCTGCCGGGCATCCGGCTGGGGCACAAGAACATCCCGGTCAACAGCGTTGGCTGCTACGTGCCGGGTGGGCGGTATCCGATGGTGGCCTCGGCGCATATGTCGGTGCTGACGGCCAAGGTCGCGGGAGTGAAGCGGGTGATCGCCTGCACCCCGCCGCTGAACGGGGTGCCCCCGGCCGCCACGGTTGCCGCCATGGCGCTGGCGGGCGCGGACGAAATCTATCTGCTGGGCGGCATCCAGGCGATCGCGGCGATGGGGCTGGGGACGGAGACGATCGCGCCGGTCGATATGCTGGTGGGTCCGGGCAATGCGTTCGTCGCCGAGGCCAAGCGGCAGTTGTTCGGCCGCGTCGGGATCGATCTGCTGGCCGGCCCGACCGAGACGCTGATCATCGCCGATGACACCGCCGACGTGGAAATGTGCGCCACTGATCTGCTGGGCCAGGCCGAACATGGCCCGACCTCCCCTTCGGTGCTGCTGACGACGTCGCGGAAGATCGCCGAGGGCATCCAGGCGGAAATCGACCGGCAGTTGACGGTGCTGCCGACGGCCGACATCGCGTCGGTCGCGTGGCGCGACCACGGACAGGTGATCCTGTGCGATACGGACGAGGAAATGGTGGCGGAAGCCGACCGGATCGCGTCCGAACATGTGCAGGTGCTGACGCGGGAGCCGCGCTGGTTCCTGGAGCGGATGACCAACTACGGCGCGCTGTTCCTGGGAAAGGAAACCAACGTCGCCTATGGGGACAAGGTGATCGGAACGAATCACACCCTGCCGACCAAGAAGGCCGCGCGTTACACCGGCGGGTTGTGGGTGGGCAAATTTCTCAAGACCGTAACATATCAGCAGGTCAGCCCGGAGGCTACGGCAATGATCGGCGAATACTGTTCGCGGCTGTGCGCAATCGAGAATTTTTCGGGGCACAAAGAGCAGGCAGACCTGCGCGTCAGGCGGTACGGCGGCAAGAACGCCTGATTTTTCGTAACTTTCCCATTACATAACGTTTGTTTCGGCATCGGCCGCCCCTTGCGGGCGGCCTTTGTCATACTTGTTTAACTGGTTCGACATCCGCCCCCATCGTACAGAAATTGACCGTTCGGAGGCAAAGATTTTGGTTGCGATAGCAAGAGACATGGAAACGGATCAGGTCGCCGAAGCATACGGCCGCTGGGCGCCGATCTACGATCTGGTGTTCGGCCCGGTTTTCAGCCGCGGCCGCCGCGTCGCGGTCGAAGCCGCCGAACGAATCGGCGGACGGGTGATCGAAGTCGGGGTCGGTACCGGCCTGGGACTGGAACACTACAGCAAGCGAAACCGCGTCGTCGGCGTCGATATTTCCGCCCCCATGCTCCAAAAGGCTCGGCATCGCGTCAAGCGGCTTGGGTTGAGCAATGTCGAGGCTATCGCGGTCGGCGATGCCGAACAGCTCGCCTATCCAGATGCGTCGTTCGACGTAGTGGTGGCGCAGTATGTGGTGACATCGGTGCCGCACCCTGAAAAGGCGCTGGATGAGTTTGCGCGCGTCGTGCGGCCGGGCGGGGAAATTATCCTGACCACGCGGATCGGAGCGGAAACAGGACTGCGCGGCACGATCGAGAAATGGCTGATGCCCCTCACCAGGCGGCTGGGCTGGCGCACCGAGTTTCCCTGGGCGCGGTATGAGCAATGGGCAAAGGGCGCGCCGGTGCGCCTGCTGGAAAAGCGCGCTCTGCCGCCCTTGGGGCATTTCTGGCTGGTTCGTTACGTCAAAAATTAGCGCTTGGTTCGGATAGACACGTCAACCCATAAGGAACACGATGAGCGGCTTTTTAGAACTCCTGAAAGTGCAGCGATGGGACGACCATCGTTATTATCACCACAGCCGGGTGAACCAGTCGCTGCACCTGCTAAGCGCGGGCAGCTTCGTCGGCGCCTATGCCATGTCGTTCAAGGATCCGGCGATCGCCTCCTTGATCGGCTGGCTGGTGTCGATGACCAGCCGCCAGGCAGGGCATTTCTTCTTCGAGCCGAAGGATTACGACTACGTCAATAAGGCGACGCACGACTACAAGGAAGAAATCAAGGTCGGCTACAATTTGCGCCGTAAGGTGGTGCTGATGGCGATCTGGGCACTGTCGCCGCTGATCCTGCTGTGGCAGCCAGCACTGTTCGGATTGTTCCGGCCGGCCGCCTCGGCGATGGAATTCGTGCGGCAGATTGGGTATTTGTGGCTGACGGTCGGGGTCGGCGGGCTGCTGTTCCGCACCTTGCAACTGTTCGTGATCAAGGATGTGCAGACCGGACTGGTCTGGGCGACTAAAATCCTGACCGATCCGTTCCATGATATTAAGCTGTACTACAAGGCGCCGATCCAGCTGCTGAAAGGGCATCTGCGCGATGCGCTGCCGGAAGAAATGGGCGAAGAGGCCGCGCACCTGCCCCATTAACGGTTAGAGGACGCGCGGTAATAACCGCTGCGATTGACTTAGGACCAGCAGAGACCGTCATGGCGGGCGCAGGCCCCATATGCGTTAAAATAAGGCCTTGACCGACCACGAATCGGTTTGATTCTAGGGGGAGATGCAATCAGCATTTCTCCC
>JAKBCJ010000457.1 GCA_021807975.1 Pseudomonadota bacterium
CCGGCCCTGTGAGAGCTGGTCGATGGACGAGACCATTTTCGCCGTCACGATCGGGTCCCGCTGCACCACCAAACAGATCCCGGTTCCGATCTTCAACGTGGTTGTCGCGGCGGCGGCGGTGTTCAGCGCCAGGAACGGGTCATAGATATCGTAGTATGGACGCGGTAGCGCGCCGCCGCCGGGATACTCGGAAGACCGGGTCGAGGGCACATGGGTATGTTCCGGGACCCAAAGCGATTCAAACCCCCGTTCCTCCAGCGCCCGCCCCAAGGCGGCGGGCTGCATGGAGTCCGTGGTAAAGAACATGACGGCGCCTATTTTCATCTCGCGGGCTCCGGTCAGGCGGCGCGGACGGCGGGGAAGACTTCTTCCGAGATCAACTGCATCTGTTCCATCGCCAGACTGGCCGGCATGCCAACCCAGTGAATGCCGAAGATCATTGTATTGACACCGAAACGCCGCTTCAGCAGCAGAATCTGTTCGGTCACTTCCGCCGGGGAGCCGAACAGGAAGCGATCGTTCATCAGGTCTTCGAAATCGATGTTGAACGCATCGCCCGAGGGCATAACCTTGTCCTGTCCCCAGTCCTTGTAAGCCTTGTATTTGGCTTCCAGTGACGGACGCGCCAGACGAATGGCTTCGGCGCGCGAGCGGCCCACGAAGACTTCCCGCATCATCGGCAGTTCGTCGGGGAATGGCTTGCCGCAATCGTCCAGGGCGCGCTTATAGACGTCCATCTGCTGGGCTATGGTGTCGATCTTGTTGTGTGGATTGATGAACCAGGTATCCGCCATGCGCGCCGCCCGCCGGATACCGACATTGGCGTTGGCACCGATCCAGACCGGCGGCATCGGTTTGTGCACCGGCATGGTGGTGCAGTTGGCGTTATCCAGCTTGAAGTAGCTGGCCTCCATCGACACGAAGTCTTCGGTCCACAAACGTTTCACCGCGGTCAGACATTCCTCGAACCGCCGCCCGGATTGCTTTTGCGTCGTGCCGAAGGCGTTGAACTCGACCTCCCGGTAACCGATGCCGGCGCCGAAGATCAGCTTGCCATTGCACATGACATCGAGCGAGCCGAGTTCCTCCGCCACATGCAGCGGGCTGTGCAGCGGCAGCAGCACCACGCCGGGGCAAAGCCGCAATTTGGGGGCGATCATTGCCACCTGGCACAGAAATGGAATTTGCTGGATGTACTGGAACGGGTGGGAACTGTAGTGTGACCCCTTGGCGACCATATCGAAGCCGAGGTCCTCGGCGAATTTGGCGGCCTCCAGGTCTTCCTTCAGCCGCACGCGCATGTCGTCGCCCAGCGGATACTGACCGCGGATCATAAGGCCGAAGCGCATGACGTTCCCCCAGTTGCTAACGTGCGTCGGAGCGTGGCACTGCGTCGGCCGATGTCAAGTTCGGGGCGTTACAGCCAGTGGAAGCCCCGGGCCAGAGCGGTCAGCAGGCAGCCGACGGTGGCGACCTGGATGGCGATCAGCCACTGAAAATCCTGCCGGTGGTGCTGGCTGAGCATACCCCAATGCTGATCCATGGCATCGAACCGGCGATCCAACCGCTCAAGCATTTGCTCTTGCCGCTGCTCCACCCGGTCCAGTGAGGCCGCAATGGTCTTGCAATGTGTTCCAGGACAGCGACACGAACTGCCCTATCCTTAGGGATAGTGCGGGCCTGGTAAAAAATCAATCCGTATGTCTGGCATGATCGTCTTCCTCATGGGCACCCGGTATTACGCACACGAAGGTAAACGGAGTATGAATGCCAAACTGGAAAGACGACACTTGAACGCAATGGTATGCGCCTATCCGCCCCCAACCCGCAGCCGATCGCCGCCGCTTCCCGCCATCGCGTTCCGCAGCGCCGACAGCAGCGCAACCACCGACGGCGCAGCCCGGGGGGGTCGCTGCGCCGCGGCACGCTCCGGCGTCTGATAAAACCAGCGCAACGGCCGAAGATCGTCACCGGCCCGAGACACGGAAAACACCCCCGCCGAGGTGTCGAGGACAAGTCCGGTGCCGTCCACCGAAACCTTGCCCTCGACCTCCCACAGCTTCAGACAGTCCACCAGCAGCGACCGAAGCTGCGCGTCGGAGATCACAGGCGCGGCGCGGTGAACATCTCGTCCGCCACCTTGCGGTGCTGCCATTTGCCGTCGTTCAGGCTGCCCTTGTACGTGCCGTTTTCCACCACAACCTTCCCACGCAGCACGGTCACGCTCGGCCAGGCATCCATCTGACGCCCCTCCCACGGCGAGTAATCCGCTTCGTGCATCTCCGACGCCTTGATCGTCCGCTTGTCGGCCGGATCCAGCACGCAGATATCCGCATCCGAACCCGCCGCCAACGCCCCCTTGCGTGGATACAGGCCCATGATCTTCGCCGCGTTGGCCGATACCAGATCGACATAGCGCGGCAACGAGTAGCCGCGCTTGCCCACCATTTCGGTGTACATCAGCGCCATCCGCGGCTCGACACCCGCGTTGCCGCCCGTGGTGTCGTCGATCCGCGACCCTTGCAGCTTCTGCTTCAGCGTGCAGCAGATTTCGTCGGTGGCGACGCAGTTGATCGACCCGTCCAAGGTGCCCTGCCACAACGCCGCATGGTCTTCCGGACCCTTCAAGGACGGGTAAGTATGATAAATCTGTCCGTTCGGCCGCTTATAGTCTTCACTGCCGTAGAGCATGTATTGATGCAAGGACTCGCCATAGATCGGCGTGCCCCGCCGCCTCGCCTCGTGGATCGCGGAAACGCCGGTCGCGGCCGAGACGTGCATCATATACAGCGCCGTCCCCGGCACCTTTTCCGCCAGCCGGATGATCCGCCGGAACGATACATCCTCGGACAGCGTATTGTGAACCTCGGCCAGATTTTCGAATCCGGTGCGGCCTTCGCGGATCAATTTGCCATACATGTGCATGACAATGTCGTTGTCCTCGGAATGAATCACCCCGAGTCCCTTGTTCGCCGCCAGCACCTGGAAAATCTCCCAGATATCGCCGAAATCGACCATCCGGCCCTTACGGCTGGGCGTGATGTCGGTGGTGAAAATCTTCACCGTCGGAAAACCCGACTGAATCGCTTCAGCGATCTGCCCGGGCAGATCGATCGGCAGCGCGCCTTCCACCATCAGATGCTGGGCATAATCGCAGGCGGAGTGGCCCTTCCAGTCCAACTCCCGTTTCTCGATCGCATCCCGCACGTCCTTGCCATGCTGTGCGCGGGTGAAATCCAGCATCGTGGTCGTGCCGCCATGCACCGCCGCGATGCTGACGACATCCGGCGGCGCGGTTTCGGTCGGGACGCCGTCCGGGCCGGGCAGGTGCCATTTGCAGTGAACGTGCGGGTCGATTCCCCCGGGGATGACGATCTTGCCAGTGGCATCGATGATCCTGGTGCCATCCGGGACCGCGATGCTGCCCGGCGCCGCGACAGCGGCAATCGTGCCGCCCGCGATCAGGATATCATGCGCGCCAACGCCCTGAGGCGTTACCACCGTGTCGCCGCGGATCACCAGATCGATCATTGTTTCCCCCTGCAGGTCTTATCCGGACGTCATCGTCGCCGGTTCGGACGAAATCGGCAAGGCACCAACCGGTTCAGGCGGCTTTAATGTTCATGTAAACGCTGCCCGCCAGTCCCGGCTCGTTTGACGAAGTGCCGAACGACACCGCCAGCCGGCCATTCGACAGGTCCGCGGCGGTGAATCCAACCAGGGTGATGTCCACCGCTGGCGCTCCCGGGGCAGTGAAGCTGCCCGTCAGGCCGGTCGCACCGCTGGCCCCTTGTCCGTTAAGCCAATCGACCGTGAAGCCGGCCTGAGTCACCCCCCAGATCGTCGCGGTATCGCCCGGGTGAAAGCCCGCGATGGTGGACCAG
>JAKBCJ010000458.1 GCA_021807975.1 Pseudomonadota bacterium
GCGGCGTTCATGTCGCCGCGGGCGCGTTCCTCGATGACGCGTTCCAGCATGGAGATGGCGAAGGTCACCCCGGCGGCCTTGATCGCCTGCAGGTCGATCGGCGCCAGCAGCCAGGGACGCGCCGCATCGCGGGTGTCGGCGGGCGTGTTGGCCAGAATGTCGTCCAGCGATCCGACGGGTTCGCCGTCGGCCGCACGCAGGGCGGCGGCCGGGTCGGGGCTTTCGCACAGGTCGCGCATGGTGGGGAAAGCGGCGGAGATGTCCAGGACGGCGCCGTCCCGGATCGCGACCACCGACGGGCCGCTCAGTTCCGGCCGCCATACCCGTCCGGCGAGGCTCGCGCGCGCGGCGTCGTCGGGCAGGGCGGCTTGTACGAGGGCGGCAAACTGGCTCATGGATGGGCGCCTTTGGCTGGGTGGCACCCATTCTAGCCGATGCGGTCCCCAGTGGAAGGCAAGGCGGGCGTTTAGGGGTATAGGTCCGATGCCAGAACTCATTCGGCATCGGGCGTTGGGCCCCCACATCCCGGCGCGGAATGCGCTGGGGCCCAGAAAGGATCGTATGCCCGAAACGCCAGCGTGACCGGTCAGCGGCAGCAGCACGGCGTGGGCACGGTCCGGCTTACTACGATTTCGGGAGCCGGGCAGACCCGTTAGTGCCGGTCGTTGTCCTTCTGTTGCCGAAACGGGCGATCTTTCAATCATGCCTACCACCCGCAAATCCGTGCGGGCAGCGCATCAGACCACCAAACGTTGGTCAACCAGACGGATTCTGCTCAGGCACCGACGCTTCGTGCCAAACTGTCCAGCGCGGGAAGCAGCGTTGCCCGCAGGCTCATCACCACCCCAAACGGGTTCTCGTCGCACGCGTCCACTCGCTCATCGTTCTCGAGATGGTTGCGAAACGGTGCAATCAGGCCCGCAAGCTTGGTTCGGTCGCGTTCGCTTCCCTGCTCGGCGCCCATCAGCGCCGCCATCAAGCGCACCTTATGGTTTCCGGTCACCGCGTTCAGCCCGAACTCTGCAATCTCGTGCAGTTCTTCGTCATCCGTCTCCCGCAACGCGGATTGAAGAGCCGCGATCTGCACATCCACGGCCTCGACGGCGGCGCGCCAGGCCGTCGCAGCTTCGGCGATCGATGGTGGCGCTTCCGGCCCGCCCCCCTCCGCAAACATGACGCCCAGGACGCGCGTGACCCAGGCGTTTTGTTTCTCGTCTGCCATTGGCCTCCCCCTACATCGTTTCGGTGACTGTATCTTTTTCAGTCGGAATCTTGGCCTGTTTAAGTTCGTCCTCGGTTAAGAACTTTGCCGGCTGGGTCGTTTTTAGATAGCCTGTGGAGAAGCCCATCTTGTTGGAGCCCGCGTTCGGCGTCTTCTTGCCGTCCTCGCGCTGTCCCTTGATGATGTAAGCGATTTTGCCGCCCGGATCGACGGCCTTGCTACCCCGAGCGACGCGGTCGAGGATCAGCCAAGTGTACTCGTCGTCAATCGAGGCGGCGACCTCATTGCCCCTCGTGCCGAGGACGGGGTCGTAAGGCACGCCGTCGATCACCAGCCAAGTGTGCGAATTGATGCCGGCATCGCCCGTGAATAGGATTTGGTCGGCCGGACCGCCTGCCTCGTCGAACACGTTGCCGCCGAATCCTTTGTCCAACAAGCCTTGACCGGGAATACCGCTAAGCGGCGCGGTGAGCAGCATCTTGGTGCACGTTCCCTGAGTTATGGTCGGCTTCTTCGTGAGTCCCGGGCAAATATTCATCATGTCTTCGACCAGATGCAGCAGGCTATGGCACTGCGTCGCTGGCAGGTCGGGGGCCGCCTCTTTCATCACGTCCTTAAGCCGCTTCTGCGTTGTCTCCAGCACCTCGGTGTTGCCGCTGAGGATGGCTGGATTGGGGAACAGGGAGTTCGTAGCGTAGGCCAGCGGAATTCCTTCGTTTTTGACGATGCTGTCGAACATCGCCTCGACCTTCTTGGCGTCGGTTTTCAGCTTGTTGTCGACGATTGCCTTCTGCACATTTTTTACCAGCGCTAAGCACGGCGTGGCCTTGACCAGTTCTGCCCATTCGTCGGGAGCCTTTTCGGCAAGGTAGGATTGCAGCGCCGGGTTGCTGACGATTTCGACAAACTCGTTTTTGCTCTTGAGCCCCCGCAACATGTTGGCGGTGAAGTTAGCCGGGTTAACCTTTGCGACTTCCAGGATCAGGTCATGGTCAACGGCGTCGACGGTTTTCTTCTCCGTCTTCGACACCGTTCGCTTGCCGCCCATGCCGTCGTCCTCTTCGACCTTGGTCTGGACGTCCACCATCTTCTTTTTCGTCAGCAGCGACAGCCGCTCGCCAAACGCAAACGCCGCAGCGGTGTCGCCGGAGCCCACCGCCGCCTTGACGGCAAACTCCGCCCCCGCGGTGGGCAGCAGTCGCCCCCATTTGCCGAGCATCTCTTTGTCGCCAACCTTGTTTGCCGCGATCCATTTCTCGACCGTGAATCCCGCCATTCCGTTCGGATCGCGCGCAAACATAATCTCGCCCACGCGGTCCTGCTTGCCCTTGCCCTTAACTGAAACCTCCAGCGCCGCCTGGCTCAGTGGATCGGACATGTCGTTCGGGGCGACTTTTTTGATTGCTTTCTCGAACGCCTCCTGCGGCACCTGTTGAATCCAGAAGGGGAGCTTTTCTGAATTCTCGTCGAAATGTTTTGCGTATTTGTAAGCAATCAAATCGACCATGTAGTCTGGCGCTTGATCATACAGATCCTGTGCCGCTTTAATGAAGTCGGGATTGGCGTCGAAGTCCGTCGCTTTGTCGATTAAGCTCTCCACATTCGACTTGTCCTTTTTGCCGACGTCCTTCGGCCGGCCCGGCTTCTTGATTGCCTTGAACGCTTCCTTGAACTGGTCTCTGGTCTTCTTCGGCATGCCGTAGCTCCACCCGCCAATACGGGCGATTATAGTGAGAGCGATATACTCGCGATAGGGTGCGCGCTTGCCCGGGAACTCGTCCCGATCGGGCGTGTCGCCAAGACGATGCCGCAGGCCTGTTGCAAGAGGCCGGGATAGTTGGCAGGCTTCCTGGCTTGGCGGACGTAGATGGAGCGGAAGCGAGTTAGCCAGGAATGCGTCCGCTCCGAGGCTCAGCGGCGCGCCTTAGCGCGATCATGACCGTTGGCCCGGGCGTCCGAGTTAGACAACCAGATGTTGGTCAACCCGACGAATTTGTCTAGGCCCGTTCGACCTCCGCCGCCGCCGCGTCGATCGCCGCCGCGATGGCTTGCACCCGTTCGTCGGCAAGCGAGCCGCCAGCCAGCCGCAACCGTAGCGCTGTCTTCAGATTCTCCATCGCTCGGATGATCCGAGGATCCGGCACCACGCTGCGTTCGCGGGCGAGCGCGCCGATGCGGGTCTGGATCGCCTCGGCGGTGGCCGCGTTGGCTTGCAGGAACGCCTCACCTTCCGGTGTCACGCGATACAGCTTCTTGCCGTCCTCGGCGGTGCTGGCGGCGTAGCCCTGTTCCTCCAGCATCGTCAGCGTCGGGTAGATCACGCCGGGGCTGGGGCTGTAGCCGCCGCCCATGCGCTCCTCCAGCGCCTTGATCAGGTCGTAGCCGTGTGCTGGCCTGGCCGCGATCATCCCAAGCAGGACAAAACGAAGGTCGCCGTGGTCGAAAATTCGGCGCCGTCCGCCGCCTTGGTGGCGGTGGCGCCCACGCCCGTGTTCGCCGCTTTCCAGCGGGTCGCGGGCGAACCGGCAGCCGGTATGATTATGATGATGCATCGTGTCTCCTGTGAAACCGGGCCTCGACGGCGCCGGCACAGTCGATATAGATAAGATATATCTTATGTTCAAGATATATCTTAGCCTGCATGCCCCGATGCGCAG
>JAKBCJ010000459.1 GCA_021807975.1 Pseudomonadota bacterium
AATCGAGTGACCGCATCCTGCATCTGATCGGCACGGGCGAATGTTGCCCGAACCGCTATCGGAGTATCGCCGCTGCCGGCGGAATCGCTCATCTCATGGGTCCTTGGAGGCGTTAATGAGAGGCCTTGCCGCCCTTGCGGCCAGCTTCGACGGCCTTGTCCCGATCGTCGGCGAAGTTTCCGGACCGGTGGTCGGTCTGCGTCTCTTGCCCGTGACCACCGCCGTGGCTTGCCTGGCCGCCCTTGCGACCGGCATCCTCGGCACGCTCGCGATCGTTGGCGAAGTTGCCGGAACTATTCTGACCGCCGACATGGCCTGCCCGGGCCGCCTTCTCCCGGTCTTCAGCGAAGTTTCCCGGGTTGCCCGTATGCCGTTCCTCTGCCATTGATTACCTCTTTCCGACTGTGTCGAAGCGCCGGTTCATTGCCCCCGGCTTTTCTGAAACGGGGCACCCCGGGTCTGGTTGTCTTCAAATATGCCGTGACTGGATAAGCGGATTTCCGTGATATCGTTGTTTATCCGCTATAGCTTGATTTAATCTCGACGGCTGGCCATACCGTTCCGGGATGCAGGGCGGGACGGATTCGGACCCAGTCAAATTGTGCGCGGCGCGACGGGATGGACGTTGCCAATCTGTCGTTTCCGTAGCGTGTCAGAAGCTGGCGCTGGAAACTGCCCTGGCGACACGAGGGGCCGCCCGCTGGCGCTGGCCGCAACGATACCGCCATCCGGTTCAACCCGAATCATCGTCACATTTGCCCGTCATCCGTGCTCCCCGGGGTGCGCCGGGCCGCCATCGGTGGTTTCCGAGCGCCTGACCGGTGCCCGGGGCAGGATCAACGTCACCGTTGTACCGCTCCCCTCCCGACTGTCGATGCCCAGCATACCGCCTGAGCGTGACGCGAACGCTTGTACCATCGGAAGACCCAGGCCGGTGCCCTTGCCGTGCGGCTTGGTCGTAAAGAACGTTTCAGTCGCGCGCACCATGACCTCCGATGGCATGCCGTGGCCGGTGTCCTGAACCGAAATCCTGACGTAGTCATTGAACGGCAATGTCTCCGGCCGGTCTCCGGACGCCAGGTTATGGGCCTCCAGAACCAACCGACCGCCGTCGGGCATCGCATCGCGCGCGTTGATCGCCAGGTTCAACAACGCGACCTCCAGTTGATCTTCGTCCGTCAAGACGGGCCAGACGCCTTGCTGAATGTGAAGGATCCGGTTGATCCGGGGACCCACGGCATGGCCTATCATCTTATCCGCCTTTCGGATGGATACCGCGACGTCGACGACGGTTGGCTCCGGCGAGCGGGCCCGGGCGAAATCGAGCAGCGGGCGGGTCAGCGCAATCGCCCGCGCCGTCGCCTCGATGCCAGCCTCCACGATACGGGCGACCGGCTGCCCTGCCACCTGCCGGGCAATAATCTCGAAGCTGCCCTGGATCGACGCCAGCACGTTATTGAAATCATGCGCTACGCCGACGGTCAGTTGCCCCAGTGTTTCAAGCTTCTGCGACTGCATCAGCGCCGCTAGAATATCCCGTCTCAGTCGCGCTTCGGCCTGCAATTCCGCTGACGTATCTTCCAGCGCCCGCGAGCGTTCGGCTACCTGAACCTCCAGGTTGGCAGCCGCCCGTGCCGCGGCTTCGCGTGCGCGGACGATGCCGGAGATTTCCGTTGCAGTCCCGATCCAACGGGAGATGGGACCGTCCACTTTTTCGCGGAGGGGCGTGGCACGGGCCAGAAACCAGCGGAATTCGCCATCTTTTCCGCGAAGCCTGTGTTCCCGCTCGAATGGTTCCCCCGACTTGATGGCATGGTTCCAGGCCGCGACGGATGCATCGCGGTCGTCCAGGTGCAACAATCCGATCCATCCGCCGTTCCGCGCCTGCTCCGGCGTCATGCCGCTGTATTCCAGCCAGCGACGATTTTTGTATTCGCTGCTTCCATCGGCCCTGGCAGTGAAAATCAACTGCGGGAGAAGCTCGGCCAGTGCACGAAATTTCGCCTCGCTTTCCGCACAAGCCGCTTCGGCCGCCCTGCGTGCGGTGGTGACCTGGATGGCGAGCACGGCACCGCCGACCGTGCGGTCGGCGCAGAACCAGGGCGCCATACTCCAGCACACGAACTCTCGGGTTCCGTCGGGACGCACATAGGTATCGTCGTCGTTGTGTCGGCCTTCGCCTGCCAAAACAGCCGGAGGGATGGCGATCCAGGCTTCGGGACGTTCTGGCAGAACGTCGTCCAGGCGGCGTCCGATCAAATTGCCTGGCGGTTCCGCCAGCAAGCCGACATCTGCCATGAAACGGCTACTGACGGTCAGGCAGCGCATTTCGATATCGAACATCGCGAGCCCGACCGGCGCGCATTCGATGCATCGGAGCAAACGAGATTTCCGTTCCAGCACGGCGTGCAAGACCGCCTTCCGAGCCATGATATCGTAATCCGAGCCGATGAGGCGCAGTGCCCGGCCAGAGCCGTCACGGATGACCGTCCCCTGCGTCTCGGTCCAACGAATGGTGCCGTCGGCCCGACACATGCGAAAGGTTGCGCGAAAATCCACTGTTTCGCCGGCAATGGCCTGACGCAAGGCTGCTTCGACATATGGAGCGTCGTCCGGATAGACGAGGGCGCGGAATGCTTCCATCGATCGAGTAAAGCCGTCTGCCGGCGAATCCGGGTCTTTCGGCAGCCCTTCGCGCCAGACCGCGGCATCGGTCGCAACGTCCCACTCCCGGGAGTCGATGCCGGCGGCCTCCAAGGCAAGCCTCTGTCGGGTCTGGTTGGCCCCCATCGTTTCTTACCGCTCCCGGGGATCGGCGATATCGAGATTTACGCCCGGGACACGGGTGCGGCGGCTGTCCTTGCCGGTTTCGGAGATCCTGCCGACGACCAAAGGCCACCACATATCCCCGGTGCCGGCCCGGCGGATGCGGTACCCGAACTGGAAGGTGTACTCTCGTTGCCGTTCGCATCGCGGGAGGGTTTCCATGGCGATGCATCGATCCACGGGTAGCACCGAGGGGTTCACTTCCACCGACGACATAGGGGCCGCTATCGCCGGGTCAAGCCCATGCAAACTGAACTGGCACGGCGACCACGTCTGACGATCGGCTCTGGTCGCTGATTCCCGGGTTTCGCTTCGGGTGACATCTTTGGCAAGCCGCAGGATGCGGTCGATCGGCACCAATGCCGCACTTGTATTCTCTGCTTTACGGCCGGCCAGCAGGCCATCGATTACGTCCTGCGCGCCGGGCGCTGGAACCGGACATGGCAAAACAACCACAAGCCGAGACAGCGAAACGGGAACTGGGATGGCGGGGGTGGCCGATTGTTGCGGGTCGATCAAAAATACCTCCACTGGCCAATCGGGTGGAGATCCGCGGGGAACCAGGATTGCTTCTTGGATCGCAAATTCACTGTACGACCTCCGCACTTTGAGCAGGGAACGACAAGCACCTTACTGGCCGTATTTTTGGTCAAATTCATTCAAAGTGTCTCATTATCCGGTTACGAATGATTTACCATGCAAGTGCTCGCAACAGTTTTCGGAGGATGATCACACGATTTTGATATTGGACTGTTCTTGACCCTTGCCCAATCTCAGCAGGGGACATGGTTCCGGGACGCCGGTCGGCCGGACCTTGATCCAGCGGCCAGCCGGTTCATAGTGCGGCCCCATAAGAATGCCGCGAGGAGATAATGATGACCGAACCCCTGCCGACCGCGAAACCCGAGGAAGTCGGTCTGAGTCAGGCCGCGCTTGACCGGCTGTCGGCCGCATTGAACGAGCGTGTCGGCAACGGTCATATTCCCGGCGCGGTGGCCCTGGTCGCCCGCCATGGCAAGATTGCCTATCATCAGGCGTTCGGTCGCCAGG
>JAKBCJ010000460.1 GCA_021807975.1 Pseudomonadota bacterium
GCGAACGATCTCGCAGCCCAGCCGAACCAGCGCCGCATCTATCCAGGACCGGTCGGACGTGCCGGCCCGGATCGCGGCCATCTGCTGTTCCTCGGCGTCGTTCTTGGCCTTGGCTGCCTTGTAGATCGTCTCGGCTTCCAGCCTGGGCACGCACAGCATGCCGTCGTCGTCGCCGATAATCAGGTCCCCGGGGGCGATCACCATGCCGTCGATGGCGATGGGGACGTTGATTTCGCCCGGCCCGTCCTTGTACGGGCCGCGATGCGTCACCCCTGCCGCGAACACCGGAAAACTGCCGGCCCGGATCGCGGCCACATCGCGTACCGCGCCGTTGATGACCACGCCGCCCAGTCCGCGCTGGATCGCATGGGCGATCATCAGTTCACCGATCAGCGCGTTGGTCAGGTCGCCGCCGCCGTCGCATACGACGATGTCGCCCGGCATCGCCAGGTCCAGCGCCTTGTGCAGCAGCAGATTGTCGCCCGGGCGGGCCTTCACCGTGAACGCCGGCCCAGCCATGACGCCGCCCGCGTGCATCGGCCGCAGGCGCGCCCCGCCCGCGGTCATCCGCCACATGCTGTCGGAGATGTTGGCCACCGGGATCGGGCGGAACCGATCGACCAGACCGGGATCGACACGGGTTGGCAGGGGATGGATGCGAAAACCGATGGTCATGGGTCCTCCTTGCAGTGTGTCACGGCGTACAGCGCGGCGAAGCCGGATTGGGCCAGCAGCTTGAAGCGGGCGGCTGGCAGCTTGGGCACCGCATCCGCCCCTGTCAGCAGCACATAATCGAAACCGCACACATTCGCGACTGCCGCCGAACCGCGATCCGGAAGCCCGCCGATCCGTTCGGCCAGCGTGCGATAGGGTTGGCGTGTCTCGATCGGCTGCTGCGACATATTGTCGAATTCGAACGGCCAGTATGCCCTGTGTTCGATCGGCACCAGCGCCCCCAGATGCTCGTCGGTCCGCACGCCGTTGGACAATATCCGCCAGTTGGGGTTCCTCGCCCAGTAGTCCGGAGCCTCCCGCAGCCCGGCTTCCGCCACATAGACCGCCTGTCCGGGTTGAACCGGCGAGAGCACGGCGCGCAGGTCGGCGAGGTCGGTGCGATGCGCCATCCAGGCCGTCGTCAACAGCGCCATGCGTGCGGCAAACAGCAGAATCAGCACCCCGGCGGCGCCGATGCGCAGGGCAGGCGGCCACCCTACCGGCACGAAACCGGCGAACAGCATGAATGCGAGCATGATGGCGAACCGGGTGTCGAGCGCCTGCGTGCCCTTCCAGGCAAACGGTGCCGCGAGAAAGACCGCCAGCAGCAGGGCCGCCGGTACGGCCGCCCGCCCGGGCACGCGGCCCTTGCCCGCCAGCAGGCACAGCGCCGGCAGGCCGATCGCCGCCAGGGCCGCCGCCATGTCAAGCCGACGGTCATAGTTGGTGAATGCGCCTGGAAGTTGCAGCAATTTCGCGCCCAACGGCAGGAACGCCGCATCGCCGCCCAGGTGGCGCAGGGCCGACCCGGCGTAGAGAACGGCGGGACCGGCAAAGATCGCAACCAGCACTCCGATTCGGCGCAGCAGAGCCCGCGAGGACCGTTCCCGCGCGATCTGGAACGCTTCCGCCCCGCCGATCAGCAGGCCGAAGAACACCAGCCCCATCAGATGGCAGATGAACAGCACGGGCGCGCCGGCCATTGCCAGGACTATCGTCCGGACAGGGTGGCGCTCCCGCCAGCGCAGCCAGAAGGCGGCCAGCAGCAAAGCGATGCCAAGCCCGATCTCGAAGTTCAGGAATCCATACAGCAGGCAGACGTTGAAGGCCGGCAGGCCGACGCCCAGCGACCACCAGCGGCCGCCAAGGGCAGTATTATAGGCGAGGGCGCCAGTGGCCGGCAGCAACAGTGCCGCCGCGATCAGCAGCCGCCCGACGACGTGAACCGGCAGGATGTGGATCAACGGCGGGGCAAGCAGATCCAGCGCCAGATTGGGAATCACCGACCAGTGTGCGGTATAGAATTGCCCCAGCGCCAGATCCCGCGGCAGGGACGCGAGGATAAAAGCCCGGGCGAGATGATTGGGGTAATCAAGCAGCGGCGGCATATCGACGATCGACAGCGGCGCAACGAGAATCGCGCACAGGCCGACCACTGCCGCCCACCATGAGACTGGCAGCCGCTGGGCCGCTGACGGCGGCGTCATGCAACAGCCCGCATAATGCGGCGCGGGACAGCCGCACTTGACGCAAACCAGCCGGAACAGCGCCAAAGGAAGGGGTCTTTATCGATCACGTCAGCCAACCCGTTATCGAGTGAACGTCAACTCCGGCGCCCCCAAGCCGAATCCGCCGATGCGCTTGTGCCCGATGTCCGCGATCCGGGCAATGCAGTGGTGCGGGTTTGCCGCCGCGGCGCGCTGCCGCCCTTTGCCGGCCTGTGCCGCTAACCGGGCGTGGAGCGTTTTGCCCGCCTTGTGCTAACCTGCGGTTTGCATTGCCCCGGGGTTGTTGTGTTGCCGCTTGCCCAGTCTGGTTCGGGTTTTCGCCGCCGGCGTCTGATTGCCGCCGCGGCGCTGGCATTGCCCGCGATCGTGTCCGCCCGGGCCAGGGCGGCGGCGCGCAGTGTAACGCTCGCCGGTAATGGGGGATGGTTCCAATCGGTGTTCGATTCGGTGATCCTGGAGGCATTTCGCAAGGCGCACCCGGATATCGCCGTGTTCTATTATCCGGTCGGTAACTCCTATCAGGCGCTGTCGGTGCTGCGTGCCCAACGCGGCGCACCTGCCACCGCCGTGGCATTGCTGGCAAGCGGCATCGCCGCCCGCGCGACGGCCGAGGGCTTGCTGAAACCGCTCGATGCCGCCTCCATGCCGGTTTTGAACGATCTGGCGGCGGGCGCGGTTTCGCCGAACATCGCCGGACCCGCGCTGATGCTGGACAATCTGGCACTGGGCTACAACCCGACCCTGATTGCCCCGCCGCCGCGATCGTGGCGCGCGCTCTGGAACCCGGTCTATGGGCGCAGGGTGGCGCTGCAAACCCCGCCCGACCCGCTGGGGCTCGCGATCACCGCGGTGGCAGCCGGGCTTTACGGTGCCGGGGACCCGAAAACCTCGATGGACATTGCGCTGACCGCGCTGGGTCAACTGGTCCCGCGCGTCGGGGTGTGGGACCCCATTCCGGATGTCTATACCGCCATCGCGGACGGTGACGCTGGGCTTGGGCCATGCTGGAATGCCCGCGCCCGGGCGCAGGCCGCGCTGACGCCGCAGCGGTTCGCCGTTGTCATTCCCGACGATGGCGGACCCTATCTGACGACCACGGTCAACCTGATCGACAAGGCGCCGCGGGAGGACGCCGCCCGCATCCTGATCGCCTGGCTGCTGGGGCCCGACGCACAGCGGCTGCTGGTGGAAGCAATGTTTTATCAGCCGGTCAATATAAAGGCGGATATCCCGGCGGCCGCGCTGGCCCGCGCAGGCGCCACCCGGGCCATGATCGCCCGAAGGATGGAAATGGACTGGATCGGCATTACCGCGGCGCGCGATCGAGTGACCGCTCTCTGGCGCAGTCACGGGCTTGCACCGCAATGAATACCGCCGATCTGTCAGCGGCTTGCCACACGGCTCGCGAACCACTTGGCGGAAGCTGCCGGCGTCTTATTGTCATGGCCAGTTCGGCGCCGCGGCCTCGGACCGTCCAATGACAGACCTGCCCGCGGAATTTCAGTTGATCGCCCGCCACTTCCGCCCGCTGGCAGGCCCGGGGGCGCTGGACCTGCGCGACGATGCCGCGTTGCTGACACCGCCCCCCGGCCGGCAGTTGGTGCTGACCGTCGATGCCATGGTCGCTGGCGTCCATTTCCTGCCGGATGACCCA
>JAKBCJ010000461.1 GCA_021807975.1 Pseudomonadota bacterium
TCCGCAAGGTCCTGAAGATCGCGAAAGAGCCGATCAGCCTTGAAACCCCGATCGGCGATGAGGAAGACAGCCATTTGGGCGACTTCATCGAGGACAAGGCGGCGGTGATCCCGCTGGATGCGGCGATTCAGGCCAATCTGCGCGAGGCGACGACGCGCGTGCTGTCGTCCTTGACGCCGCGCGAGGAGCGCGTGCTGCGGATGCGTTTCGGTATTGGCATGAACACTGATCATACGCTGGAAGAGGTCGGGCAGCAGTTCAACGTGACACGCGAACGTATCCGCCAGATCGAAGCGAAGGCGTTGCGTAAGCTGAAGCACCCAAGCCGCAGCCGGAAATTGCGGAGCTTCCTGGACGATTAGGCAGGGATCCCTGATCCGGTAACCGATCGGGGCCGAACACCACTTCGACGGACGCAGCTTGGAGGCGTTCGCGCGGGAATCATGACATCGGCTCCTGATGGCCCGTCGTGTTGCGTCCGGTCGCCCTATCCAACGGGTTGTTTATCCGTTTCCATCGGATAAGGTGACGTATGGGTGGGGATTGGAAATTACCGCAGCGGGAATTGGGGATTTTGGGCGAAAGATGGCCCTCCTGTCTTTGTCCGAGCACAAGGAATTCGCGCAACTCAAGGAACTTGACGGCAGATTTCCTCCAGTGTTCGTGGTACGCAACAGCGTTCGCGAAACCGGGGAACGCCTGATCGTGATGATCAGGGCACGAAATCAGTTCAAAGCAAAGCGTGATCCGAACGGTAACCACTTTCTCAACGACTATTATCATATACCCAAGAACGTGCTGGAACGTCACCATGGAGTTGCTCGTGAAATGGGCGCCAAGCTGGCGTGGGTGGCTGTCCAGGTCGATGCTAAGTTGCAGAAATTCTCCTGTTATTTAGGATATCTATCCGAAATAGATGGAACCTGCATCGGGATGGAGCCAGAAGACACGGCCTCATATCTCCCTCTCGCTGTTGAACGCCGAGCGCCGTACGACATCAGACACTTGGACAACCGAGAACGATAAGCCGCCCAAGTGATTTAACATGCACCGTCCTCCGCATTCGAAGGCAATCTTGCTGAGGCTTTGCCGTGATCCCCTGTTTCATAGGATCGAAGGCCCCCCGAGGGACACGGCGTGTCCCGCAAAGGGCTTGCCGCATTTGAAAAACGGTCATGCCTACATATCTCGCGATATCGCGATCCCACCGGCAGAGGCATTCCTAAACGCACACGTTCGACTATCGCTCGATCTGCAAATGCAATACCGAATTTGGTAACCCGAGCATGGCGCCGCGGCAATCACCGCCAAGCCACTGTCGGATATTCATGCTCCGGGCGCGAATTGACAGACGAGCAGCGACAGACACACACACTTGTTTTCGGGCCACGGGCCTCTTACTCTTACATGTAAGAGTAAGGATTCGACCGTGCGCATAACATCCAAAGGCCAAGTGACCATCCCGGCTGATATTCGCGAGGCGGCCGGCCTACTGCCCAACACCGAGGTAGAATTCCAGTTCGACGGGGAGACCGTTCGAATCGTTCGGTCCGAGGCGCCGAAAACGCCAAGCCGGGGCGCCCAGATCGTCGCTCATCTCCGTTCCCATAGGGGCGATGTCAGGATCACCACCGATGAAATCATGGCGCTGACTCGTGGCGATTGAATGACCGCTACCCTCGTGGACAGCAATGTGCTCCTCGATGTCTTGGGCGACGAGAACCCTTGGACAGCCTGGTCCGCCGCCATGCTCGAGCGGGTCGGCAACAGCGGGCGCCTGATCATCAACCCAATCATATACGGGGAAGTTTCGGTCCGGTTCTCCAGCCTGGAGGCGCTCGACGACGCCCTTCCAGCCGCGACGTTCTTTCGGGAACGGCTGCCCTTCAGCGCCGCCTTTCTCGCTGGTAAGGCATTCCTCGCCTACCGCCGTAGGGGCGGCACAAAGCAGTCGCTGCTTCCTGATTTCCTGATCGGTGCGCATGCGGCGATATCCGGACTCCAGTTGTTGACCCGCGATGCTGCCCGCTACCGGACCTATTTCCCGAACCTGCATCTGATCGCACCCGCGAATTGACGCCCCAAGCCCATCCCTGCTTACCTCTGGGCCATGGATAAAGACCTCCCAATCGTCGATGCCCATCACCATCTGTGGGACCTCGAATCCGACCTCCGCTACCCCTGGCTCCAAACCGGCGAGCACGCATGGCTCGGTGACTACTCACGAATCTGCCGCACCTATCTCCCGGCAGAATACCGCCGCGACACGGCGCTGCACAACGTCGTGGCCACCGTCCATGTGGAAGCCGAGTGCGACCGCACCCAACAACTGGCGGAAACCGAATGGCTGACCCGGATCGCCGCCGAGACCGGCATGCCAAATGCCATCGTCGCGCACGCCTGGGTGGACACCCCGAACGCCGAGGACATCATCGCCGCGCAGGCTGCCAATCCGCTGGTGCGTGGAATCCGGACGAAGCCGATAATCGCGTCCGGCCCGAACGACTCGGTGCGCGGACAACCACGCAGCCTGCAAGACCCGGTCTGGCGCAAGGGCCTTGGCCTGCTGACCAAATACGGTCTGTCCTGGGATCTGCGCGTGCCGTGGTATCACCTGGAGGAAGCCGCCGAAGTCTGTCGCGAACATCCGGACCTGCGCATCGTCCTGAACCACACCGGCTATCCGCTGGACCGGTCGAAGGAACAACTCGCGATGTGGAAGCGCGGGATGGAGAGGCTGGCATCCTGTCCCCATGTCTGGTGCAAGATTTCCGGCCTGACGGTGGCGGGGCAGCCGTGGACTCTGCAAGTGAACGGGGCGGTGATCCGCGAGACCATCGGAATGTTCGGCGTGAACCGCTGCATGTTCGCCTCCAACTATCCGGTGGACGGGGTGAAGGCGAGTTGGGACTGGATCTATACGCAGTTCAAATATGTCACGGCGGGCCTGCCGCAGGAGGACCGGCGAAAACTGTTCGCCGACAACGCGATCGCTTTCTATCGGATCGCGGTGCCTGAACCCGCTTGATATTTGTCTTACCCGATCTTACCATCACGCCATGGAAACCACTCGCCTGTCATCGAAGGGCCAGATCATCCTGCCGAAGGCGGTGCGGGATTTTCACCACTGGGGTCCCGGAACGGACTTCGTGGTGGAAGATACCGGCGACGGGGTATTGCTGCGCCCGGTGAAGTCAGGCCGTATCGTCCAGGTGGAAGATGTTGCCGGCTGCCTGAAAGGCGAAGGACCGTCCCTGACATTGGAAGCGATGGACGCCGCCATCGACGCTGAAGTGCGGGTTCGGCGTGATCGCGGTCGATACTAATATCGTCGTCCGCTTCTTGGTCGATGACGATCTCCGGCAATCCGAACAGGCGGTGTATCTTTTCCGTCGTGAGACGGTATTCCTGGCCAGATCGGTCTTGCTGGAAACGGAATGGGTTCTGCGGCGAGGCTATAAGATGAACCCCGTGAAAATCGGCGGCGCACTTGAAGCGCTGATCGGATTGCCCAATGTCGTGTGCGAGGACGATTCCGGTGTACGGCAGGCCCTGATGTGGCACCAGGCTGGCATGGATTTCGCGGACGCCCTGCATCTCGCGGCCGGTTCGCGAGCGGCTCAATTCATCACCTTCGACCAGGACATGATCAAAGCCGCCAAACGGCTTGGCTTGCCCGTTTCCGCCCCCTGATTTGCCGAAACCGCCCAGCCGTCCTATCCGGTCGATATAACAACCGGAGGAACGGCAATGGACCTGAACCTGCGTGGACGAACGGCGCTGATTACCGGGGCATCGAAGGGCATCGGCCTCGCCAGTGCCGAGAGTCTCGCTGCCGAGGGCGTGAACCTGATCCTGGTTTCCCGCAC
>JAKBCJ010000462.1 GCA_021807975.1 Pseudomonadota bacterium
CGAGGGCGGCGAGCCGGTGACAGTACAAATAGAAGGCAGCGACGCCACCAAAGCCCGGGACCAGATCCGGCTGGCGGTCGATCCGGCTGCATGCCACCTGTTCGACAAGGCCGGTCAAGCCCTGCCGCAACGCGCGCGTCATCCCCTGGCGGCCTGACCGACGGTGTTCCTCGGGATCGATTTCGGCACGTCCGCCGTCAAAGCATTGCTGGTGGACGGCGCCCAGAAAACCGTGGGCAGCGCGAGCGTGGCGCTGTCTGTACAGCGCCCGGCGGCGGGATACAGCGAACAGGACCCGGCCGCGTGGTGGCAGGCAATGCTGGACGCCGTTGACGCGCTGGCGCGCGACCATCCCAAGGCGGTGTCGGCGGTCGGGGGGATCGGCCTGTCCGGCCAGATGCATGGCGCGGTTCTGCTGGATGCGGCCGGTTCCGCCCTGCGCCCCGCCATTCTGTGGAACGATGTGCGTTCGACCGCCGAATGTGAGGCGTTGGAACTGGCCGTGACGGACCTGCGCCAGATCACCGGCAATATCGCCATGCCCGGGTTCACCGCGCCCAAATTACTGTGGGTGCGGACGCATGAACCGGCGGTGTTCGCCCGCATACATACCGTCCTGCTGCCAAAAGCCTATATCCGCTATCGGCTGACCGGGGAACTGATCGAGGAGATGTCGGACGCGTCCGGCACCCTGTGGCTGGATGTCGGCAAGCGGGACTGGTCGGACGTGATGCTGGCGGCAACGGGTTTGTCGCGGATCGCAATGCCTCGCCTGGTCGAGGGTAACGCCGCCGCCGGAACCTTGAGGCCGGAACTGGCGGCCCGCTGGCACATGGCCCGTCGGCCCGTGCTGGCCGGCGGCGCGGGGGACAACGCAGCGGGCGCGGTCGGACTGTCCGCGATCCACGCCGGCAATGCGTTCGTCTCGCTTGGCACCTCCGGCGTGCTGTTCGCCGCGACGGATCGGTTCCGCCCCTGGCCGCAAGCCGCTGTCCATGCGTTTTGCCACGCGCTGCCGGGGCGTTGGCACCAAATGGGCGTAACATTGTCGGCCGCCGCCTCGCTGGCATGGTGGGCCGGCGTCACCGGACGCTCCGAATCCGACTTGCTGGCCGAAGTCGGGGCGCCGGTATCGCCCAGTGCGGCACTGTTCCTGCCCTACCTCGGCGGCGAGCGGACGCCGTTGAACAACGGCGCGATCCGCGGCGCCTTCGCTGAACTGTCGCACGACACCGACCGGCGCCTGCTGACCCAAGCGGTGCTGGAGGGGGTCGCGTTCTCCCTGCGCGACTGCCTGGACGCACTTTCGGCGTCCGGAACCCGGATCGCGGAGGCGGACGTTATCGGCGGCGGATCCCGGTCCCGAACCTGGATCGCGATCATCGCATCGGTCCTGGGGATTCCTCTGCACCGCCTCGCCGACGGCGAGAATGGCGCCGCATTCGGCGCCGCCCGGTTGGCCCGGATGGCGGCCACCGGGGAGTCACCAGAAGCGGTTTGCACTCCGCCCGCCAGAGCGGAAACCATAATGCCTGACGAACGGCTGGCGGAGGCTTACGCGGGGCGGATTGCCCATTACCGGGAACTTGGGCAACGCTGCGCGACCCCGTTCGACAGGCATTAAGCTGGTTCCCCGCGGGGAGGCGATCGTCAGGCCTGCGATCTCAACGATTTAGCGCCGCAATGCCCGCCACAGGCGTTCTTGCGTGAACGGCATCGCCGGCAGGTCCCGCCCGCCCAGCGCGTCCGCGACAGCACTCGTCACCGCACACAGCGCGCCGGTCGTACCCGCCTCCCCGATGCCCTTGACACCCAGCGGATTGAACGGCGACGGCGTATCGCACGCAATCACCCGATATCCCGGAAAATCGTCCGCCCGGGGCAACATATAGTCCATCAGGCTCGCCGCATAAGGCTGGCCGGACTCCGCATCGATCACCGCCTCCTCGCCCAGCACTTCGCCGACCCCTTGCGCGATCCCGCCCTGGATCTGCGCCTCCGCCGCCTGGTGGTCGATGGTCACCCCGGCATCGTCCACCGCCAGATAACGGGTCAGAACGGCCGCACCGGTATCGGGGTCGATCGCTACCTCGGCCACATGGCAGCCGGAGGCAAACGCCCGGGTCGGTGCCACCCGCCCGGTTTCGGTCATCGCTTCGCCCAGCAAATCCACCAGCCGGCACACCGGACTTCCGTCCGTTCGGCAGACGGCCTCATCCGCCAGGTGCAAGTCCTCCGGCGCGCAGTTGGCCCGCAGCGCCGCCATGCCGCGCAGCCGCGAAGACAGCGCATCCGCCGCCGCCGCGACCGCGCTTCCCGCGGCGATGGTGCTGCGGGACGCATAAGACCCCGCGCCCGACAAATGGGTGGCCGGGTCGGACGCCACGAAATCCACCGCGATTTCCGGCAACCCCAGCCGCGGCCCCGCGATCAGCGCGAACGTGCGAGCATGGGACTGTCCGGTGCTGGCGGTTACCGTCTCGATCCGCAAGGTAGCCTGACCATCCACGGCCGACAGGGTCAGCGCCGCTTCGTCCGGGGCACCGCCGCCGCCGGACACCTCGATGAACAAACTCATCCCCCGCCCCCACAGCATGCCCGGGGACGCTGCCTGCCGCGCCGCGAAACCGTCCCAGTCGGACGCCTCCCTGGCAGTGCGCATCAACCGCCCGAAATCGCCGCTGTCGTAGCGCGGGCCGTTCGGCAGGGTGAACGGGAACGCCTCCGCCGGGATCATATTACGCTCCCGCAGCAGGAACGGGTCCATGTTCAGACGCCGGGCGGCGATATCGACCATACGCTCGATCAGCAGCGCCATCTCCGGGCGCCCTGCCCCGCGATACGGCCCGGTCGGGACGGCATGCGTGTGCATCATCCGGAACACCGCATGCGCGGCGGGAATGTCGTAGCACCCGATCAGCGATTGCAACGGATTGTTGATATTGGCGAACACCGCGACCGGCGAGATATAGGCCCCCAGATCGGCGTCGTACTGCATCGACAGCGCGGTGAACCGGCCCGCTTCGTCCATCGCCAACCGGCCGCGCACCCGCACTCCCCGGCCCTGGATATCGGTCAGAAACGACTCGCTTCGGGTTCCGCACCACAGGACCGGGCGGCCGGTCAGCTTCGCGGCCAGCATGACCGCAGCGTATTCCGGATAGGCGATATTGCGTGGGCCGAACCCGCCGCCGACCTCGCCGCTCATCACATGGAACCGGTCAGGCGGCAGATTGAACACGGCAGCGAAGTCCCGCCGCATCTCGTTCACACCTTGGTGCGGCGCGCGAATGAAGAAGACACCGCCATCGAAGCGGGCCGCAGCAGCACGCGGTTCCAGCGTCACGGGTGCCAGCCGGGGCATATGGATTTCGGTTTCGACCACCAGGGCGGCGGCGGTCATCGCCGCCTCCACGGCAGCTTCATCGCCGGCCTCATGCCGCATCGCGACGTTGCCGGGCGCGCCGGGATGAACCGGGGGCGCGTTGTCGGCCAGTCCGGTCGCGGCCGGCAGATCGTCATAGTCAACCACCACGGCCTCGGCCGCGTCCAAGGCCCGCGCCTGCGTATCGGCGATGACACAGGCCACGGCCTCCCCGGGATGCCGCACGATGTCCGTGGCCAGGACCGGACGGAACGGGATCGCCAGGCCTTTGCCAACGCGGTCGATCACCGGAAAATTCCCCAGCCCCGCACAGTCTTGGCCGGTCAGGATGCGCACTACGCCCGGCATGGTTTCCGCTACGGCGGTATCCACCGACACAATCCTGGCATGGGCATGCGGGCTGCGGACGAACACCGCGTAGGCCGCCCCCTCGAACCGCTCATCCGTCGCATAGCGGCCCTGACCGAGCAATT
>JAKBCJ010000463.1 GCA_021807975.1 Pseudomonadota bacterium
GCTCGTTCCCGCACGAACTGCCGGGCTATCGGCACATTTCGGACGACATCGTGCGCGGGCTGTTCGAGAAAGACTGGGGCGTGCATCTGGATGCCGAACCCGGCCTGCGAATCCCCAATATGTTCGACGCGGCGATGGATGGGTCGTTCCAGGGCCTGTATGTTCAGGGCGAGGACATCGTCCAGTCGGACCCCGACAGCAAACACGTCATCGCCGGGCTGAAGGCGATGGAATGTATCGTGGTGCAGGATCTGTTCCTGAACGAAACGTCCAACTACGCGCATGTGTTCCTGCCGGGTTCGACGTTCCTGGAAAAGGACGGCACCTTTACGAATGCGGAACGGCGCATCAACAGGGTGCGCAAGGTCATGGCGCCCAAAGCCGGTATGGCGGACTGGGAAATCACCCTGGCCATCGCAAAGGCCATGGGCGTGAACATGCACTACACGCACCCGTCGGAGATCATGGCGGAAATCGCGCGCCTGACGCCGTCGTTCGCGGGCGTGACGTATGAAAAACTCGACGCACTCGGTTCGGTGCAATGGCCGTGCAACGATGCGGCGCCGGAGGGGACGCCGACGATGCATATTGGCCAGTTCGTCCGCGGCAAGGGTAATTTCCTGATCACCGAGTTCGTCGCGACCGACGAAAGGACCGGCCCGCGTTTCCCGCTGCTTCTGACCACGGGTCGCATCCTGAGCCAGTACAACGTCGGCGCGCAGACACGGCGCACGGACAATGCGGCCTGGCACGCCGAGGATCTGCTGGAAATCCACCCGCACGACGCGGAGGAACGCGGCCTGCACGACGGCGCCCTGGTCCGCCTGGAAAGCCGGTCGGGTGCGACCAGCTTGCGGGCCCGGATCACGGATCGGGTGGCGCCGGGTGTCGTCTATACAACCTTCCATCATCCAGACACCCAGGCGAACGTGGTGACCAGCGATTATTCCGACTGGGCGACCAACTGCCCCGAATACAAGGTGACGGCGGTGCAGGTGGCGCCGTCGAACGGCCCGACCGCGTGGCAGGACGAGTACCAATCCCACTCCCGGGAAAGCCGGCGCATCGATCGGGCGATACCGTTGCCGGCCGCCGAATGACGGTCCCGCCAGATCGCGCTCGGTTTGCGGCGCGCACGAGCTGGCGCGGCGGCGTCGCGTCGCCGGGCCAGCGTGCCGTGCCCGAAGAAACCGCGATCGCGTTCTCCTATAACCGCTTTGCCTATGCCGTGATGATGGCCTCCCCGGCGGACCTGGAAGATTTCGCGGTCGGGTTCAGCCTGGCCGAGGGCGTCGCGGTCCGTCGCGAGGACATCGAGGACATCGAGATCGTGCCGGCCGAAAACGGTATCGAAGTCCGGATGTGGCTGAATGAGACCCGGATCGAGGCGTTTACCAAACGCCGCCGCTACCTGACCGGCCCGTCCGGGTGCGGCTTGTGCGGCCTGGAAAGCCTGACCCAGGCAATGCGCCCGCCCAAGTTTGTGGCGTCGGACTTTCACATCGCGGCCCCGGACCTGCGTGCCGCCATCGGATCCTTGCACGGACTTCAGCCGTTGAATGCCCAGACCAGGGCGGTTCATGCGGCGGCGTTCTGGCAGCCGGACCAGGGGATCGTGGCAGTGCGCGAGGATGTCGGCCGCCATAATGCGCTGGACAAGCTGACCGGTGCGCTGGCGCGGCTTGGCGCCGACGCGTCCCGGGGCGCAATTCTGCTGACCAGCCGGGTTTCGGTGGAAATGGTCCAGAAAGCCTCGGTCGCGGGCGCCCCTGTTGTCGTAGCGATTTCGGCACCCACCGCGCTGGCCCTGCGCATCGCCGAACAGGCCGGCATCACCGTTGTCGCAATCGCCCGGGATGATGGTTTCGAGGTCTTCACCCGGGCCGATCGCATCATTTTCGAGTATCCTGCCCATGTCGCCTGACAAACTGATTTATATGGCCAACCAGATCGGCCGGTTCTTCGCCCATCGGCCCGACGACAAGGCGGTCGCCGATATCGCCGATCATCTGGCGATGTTCTGGGATCCGCGCATGCGTTCGGCGATCCTGAAATACGCTGAGGCCGGCGGGCAGGGGTTGCAGCCGGCGGTCTTACAGGCGGTGCTGACGCTGCGGGCGGACGCGGGGCAGGTCGCGGGTTAGCGGGTGGCGGGTTTCACGCGGCGGCATTCACCCGACAGCGCATGGACCGCCTCCGTCACCAGGGCGGGGTCCATCCCCAGCACGGCGGATGCGTGGCCGCTCGCATCGGCCTGGTCAAGCCGGTCCAGAACCCACAGTAATTTCCGGCCCACATCGTCGCATTGAAGCAGGTGATGAAGCCCTCGATCCGCTGCTGAAGATGCTCCTTGGAGCTGAAGCTGCCGCGGCGGAGCCGCGTTCGCACCCGGATTGAGAACCAGATCTCGATCTGATTGATCCAAGGCGCATGCTTGGGCGTGAAGGGGAAGGTGATCCTGTGATCGGCATCGCGCAAGAACGCCTCGCGCGTTGCGATGGATTGCAGGACGCCGGAGTTGCCCTTCTCGCCAAGGTCTTCGGTGATGCCGCAAAGGCCAGCAACCAGGCGGGCGACGCCAGCCGTTCCGCGGATGCGGCCGGTCGCGACATCGGAGGCGGCGATCAGGGCTTTCGTACCATGCGGACATACTCGAACTCCGGCCGCCAGCATGTCCCGGTTTCATCGGCAGGCTCGGTGCGGCCCGTTCCAGCGCCTGGATACCGGTCATTTCGCCGATAGAGATAGTGTGCACGCCCCGTTCGGCCGGCGCTTGAAGCCGATCATGCCGGCGTCTCTTGGCCCCGTTCTACTTTGTCGTCAGCAGGTAACCGACGCCGAACCGCTCCGCCAAAGCCGCCATCAGCGTCCGCTCCCGCAGGCAGAGCGAAGTCTGATTTATATGCCGCCAGTTGGCTTCGTAGAGGCCAAACGCCTCCGAACCGGGGATAGGGCGCGCCAGTTCCGGTAATCGGCGGGAACGACTGTGTCCTCGATCTCCATCTTCGGTATATACCGCCTGTTTGCCGGCCCCGGTAGGCATGTGCGGCGGCTTCTATGCCGGCAGGAAGTTCATCAGCGACATGCTGCTGGCCCCGGCGATCATGCGGTAAGATTCCTGCAACTGCGTCTGTACCGCGGTGAGTTGCGACAATGTGGAGGCCATGTCGGCGTCCTGGACCGAGGATACCTGGCCGGTCAGCGCCGTGGTGGTGGCGGTTAGCTGGGTCTGCGTCGCGGTCAGGCTGGCCTGCGTGTCGCCCAGCACGCCCACATCGGCGGCCATCGCATTCACCGCCCCGGTCAGGCTCGTGCCGGTATCCTGCACCAGCGCACCAAATCCCGGTGCGGACACCTGCGAACTGGACAACGACCCAAGCGTGGCCAGGGCCCGCATCAGGTCCCGCATGTACGAACCCGTTGTCGAGGTGCCGGTGGACGTCACCGCCGAATTGGCGCTTGCCAGCAGTCCGGTTCGCACCGTCGTCGTCGCGCCGGTCTGCACGACCGGGGCCGCCAGGGCGGATGCGGGTTGGGACATATAGGCCGAAAACGGCGACGTCCCCGCCGCGTTCGATCCCGCGATCGCCAGTGTGGAGGCTGCCGTCGCGCCGGCGCCGTTGGCGGCCAGGCCGGAAACCGCGCTGTGGATTTGCGTGTAGAAGCCCGATGTCAGGATACTGTCCGGGTTCGGCACCGGCGGATTGGCGCTGTCCTGCCCGCCGAACACATAGGTTTGGCCGTTTTGCGTATCCAGCAATCCTGCAAGCTGCGTCAGGGCGGAGCGGGCATTGGCCGCAACGCTGTCCACCTCCGACGGGTTCAGCCCGTTCAGGTTCGGGATATCGGCGG
>JAKBCJ010000053.1 GCA_021807975.1 Pseudomonadota bacterium
GCCGCCTATCGTGATCGCCCGGTCCAGCACATCGATGGCGTGCGGATATTCGGAACGGATATAGACGAAGCCCTTATCGGCCCCGACGGCGATCCCGGCGATCGTCATGCCCTCGATCAGGACAAACGGGTCGCCTTCCATGATCATGCGGTCGGCAAAGGTGCCGGAATCGCCCTCATCGGCGTTGCAGACGATGTATTTTCGCGCGGCGCTGGCCTGCGCGACGGTGCGCCATTTGATGCCAGTGGGGAAGCCGGCGCCGCCGCGTCCGCGCAGACCGGATTCGACCACGGTTTCCACGGTCGCTTCCGGCCCGATGGCTATCGCCTGTTCCAGACCGCGAAAGCCGCCATGCAGACGGTAATCGTCCAGCGACAGACGATCCACAATGCCGCAACGGGCGAAGGTCAGCCTGGTCTGGCGTTTCAGGAAGGGGATCTCTTCCGGCCGCCCCAAACGGCTGGCGTGCGGGCCGCCATCCAGCAGACCCGCATCGAACATCGCGCCGACATCGCCCGCGCGCACCGGTCCATAAGCGATGCGCCCCGCCGGGGTCGGCACTTCGATCATGGGCTCAAGCCAGAACAGGCCGCGCGATCCGGTGTGAACGATTTCGATATCCAGCCCGCGCTGACGGCCTGCCGAGAGGATCGCGGTTTCCACTTCGTCCGCACCCAGCGCCAGCGAACCGGCGTCGCGCGATAGATAGATACGCGGTCTCATGCCTGCCTCACGGTTTCAAGCAGAGCGGACAGACGCGCGGTGTCCAGCGCGCCGACGACCTTATCGTCCAACATGGCGGCGGGCGCACAGGCGCACAAGCCCAGGCAAAACACCGGCTCCAGTGTGATGCGGCCATCCGGGGTGGTTTCGCTCCAGCCGATTTGCAAATGCTCTATCGCCGCGGCGGCAATCGCGTCGCCGCCCATCGACTGGCAGGCTTCCGCCCGGCACAGCTTCAGCAGATGGGTGCCCGGCGGAGCCTCCCGGAAGTCGTGATAGAAAGAAACAATCCCATGCACTTCCGCCCGCGAAACATTCAATGCCGAGGCAACCATGGGAACCGCCGCACGCGGGATGTATCCGAACGTCTTTTGCAGGGCATGCAGCATGGGTAATGCTGCGCCTTCCTCATGAACAAAGGCGGCGATTACTTCGTTACCTCGTTGTTCGTTCCAAACCTCGAACTCAGGCATTTTTATTTTATCCGTTCATCAGGTTCCCTATTGGATGCCAGGTTTCCCCGAACATCAAGGCAGTAGATCCATGGTCCGATAGAAAATATCTATCGACCAGCAGCCAACTCGGTATCCAGCAACGGTGTCAGACGCTGTGCCTCCGCGACCAGTGCGGCGGTCGCGGGAGTCATTGGGTCGCGATTGGGCACCAGCAAGCCGATCGTATGCGTCACCGCCGGCTGCACGATGGGAATCGCCCTGACCGCACCGCCAAGTCCAAGTGTCTCGGCAAGTATGGCCGGCATCACGCTGGCCCATTGACCGGTGCGGACATGGGAAAACAGCACGATCACGGAGTTGGATTCCAGCGTCGGTGCGGGCTCCAGCATGCCGGCATCGCACAACAAACGATTGATGATACGCCGGTTCTGCATATCCGGTGTCAGCAGGCACAGCGGAATACGGCCGACCTCGGCCCAGGTGACCTCCGTCCGGCTCCCGAACGGGCTGTCGGCGGCGATCAACAGACGGTACTGCTCGCGATACAGCGGGATCGCACGCATCCGCCCGATGGGTTCGTTGTCGAGATAACTAATCCCTGCGTCGATTTCCAGATTATCCAGGGCGGTCAGGACTTCGATCGACGTCGCGGACCTGATGGTAAAGCGAATATCGGGATGGCGCGCTCGGTACGGTGTCGTCAGGGCGGACACCATCGCCAGCGCGGTGGGAATGGCGGCAATCCGAAGATGCCCGACCAGCCGGCCTTGCTTCAGCGCCCGCACCTCCTGCCGCATGACCCGGGCATCGCCGACGATTCGCTTGGCCCAGTCCAGCACCCGCTCGCCCTCGGGCGTCAGGGCCTGAAACCGGGCGCCCCGGGTGACTAGCAGCACCCCCAGCGTGCCTTCCAGTTGCTTCAGTCCGGCGGACAAAGTCGGCTGCGTCACATTGCACGCCTCCGCCGCCCGGCCGAAATGCCGTTCACGCGCCAGTGCCAGGAGGAATTCGAGCTTATCGATCACACCTTTGTCCGCGCGACATCGTCAGGCAAACGCTTAGAATAAAAGGCGGCACCGAACGCACACTTGGATGTGAGCGCTCGGTGCCGCCGCCGGTCAGATGGATTCGAGTTGCTTACCGATCGGCAGGCTTCGGATGCGTTTTCCGGTCGCGGCGAAAATCGCATTGCAAAGCGCCGGCGCGAACGGTGGCAGACCGGGTTCGCCCACCCCGCTTGGGGGAACGTCGGGGCCGGATGGGACAATGTGAACATGTGTCACCATCGGGGCCTCGTCGATCCGGGCAACCGGGAAGTCGTCGAAATTGCCCTGCTGCACGCGGCCGTTCTTGAAGCTGATCTCGCCATGCCTGGCCAGGCTCAGCCCCATGATCGCGGCCCCCTCGATCTGGGAGCGGATCCGCTCCGGATTGACGAACGTGCCGCAATCGATCGCGGTATCGACACGCGGGACCGTCAGCACGCCCTTATCGTCCACCGCGACCTCCACGATGGTCGCGACATAGCTGACGAAGCTGCGATGCACGGCGATACCAAGGCCGTGGCCTTTTGGCAGCTTGCGGTTCCACTCGCCCTTTTCGGCGACCAGTTCGACCACACCGCGCAGGCGTCCGGCATCGATCGGATAGCTCGATACCGGCTCCCCATAGTCCCAGAAATCCTTGACCGACGAGCCGATATCGACAATCCGCGCCGGCCCGATCAGTTCGAGCAGCATGTCCTTCGGGTCGCGGCCGGTTTCATGCGCGATTTCGGCCACCATCGACTGGATCGCGAAGCCGTGCGGTATGTTGGATACCGAACGGAACCAGCCTATGCGTGTGTGCGCGGTGGCCGCGGGGTTTTCGCAGCGGATATTGGCAATGTCGAACGGCAGGTCGGTCACCCCCATCCCGAGTTCGAACGGAGCCTGATGGTTGGCCCCCGCGGCGAAGGTGGAGATGATGGTCGGCGCCACAGTGCGGTGACGCCACGCGACCACCTTGCCGTCCTTAATTCCGGCCTCGATCCGTTCGGCCGAAACGGTGTGGAAGAAATCGTGACGGACGTCGTCCTCCCGCGTCCACTGCACCTTGACCGGGGCGCCCAGCGCTTTAGACAACAGCGCGGCTTCCAGCGCGAAATCGCACTTCGACTTACGCCCGAAACCGCCGCCCAGCAGTGTGACGTTGACCGTGACGTCGGATTCCGGAATGCCGAGGGTCTTGGCCACATCCTCTCGCGTGCCGCCCGGGCTTTGCACCGGCGCCCAGATCTCCGCCTTGCCATTGACGACATGTGCCACAGCGGCGGGCGGTTCCATGCTGACATGGGCCAGATGCGGCAGATAATATTCCCCGACGACGACTTTGTCGGCCGACTTCAAGGCCGCGTCGGCGTCGCCATTGTCGCGCACCACCTGCCCCGGACTGCGTGCCGCCTGTTCCAGTTCCTTGCGGTAGCTGTCGGAGTCATAGCTGGCGTTCGCTCCGTCGTCCCACACCACTTTCAGGGCGTCGCGGCCCATGATCGCCGCGCCGGTGTTGCGCGCGATAACGGCAACGCCGCCCAGCGGCTGGAACTTGGACGGCCAGGGCCAGCCCTTAACCTCCATGACTTTCTCGACGCCGGACACTTTCATGGCTTCTGTCGCATCGAACGACACCAGCTTGCCGCCAACGACCGGCGGGCGGGCGATCACGGCATATTTCATGCCGGGCAGCCGGTAATCGGCACCGTACGCCGCCTTGCCCATGGTGATGTCACGCAGATCAACGATCGCCACCTTCCCTTTGCCGATATAGCGGAAGTCCTTGGGGTCCTTCAGCCGTAACTTGGACGTTTCGATGACCGGCTGCCTGGCCGCATCCGCCGCCAGTTCGCCGAAACCAAGCTTCCGGCCGGTCGGAGTATGAACGACTTGGTGATTGATCGCCGTCACCTCGCTAACGGGCACTTTCCACCGCTTGGCCGCTGCCGCTTCCAGCATCGCCCGGGCGGCGGCGCCGACCTGACGCATCGGCATCAGGTAATGGCGCGTGCTGCGGGAGCCGTCGGTATCCTGGTTGCCGTATTTCACTTCATCGCCGGGTGCCTGACGGACATGCACGCGCGACCAATCGGCTTCCATTTCATCCGCCACGACCATCGGCAGGCTGGTGCGGATGCCGGTGCCCATCTCCGAGCGCGCGGCAATGATCGTCACGGTTCCGTCCGGCGCGATGGCGACGAAAACCCGCGGGTCGTTGACTGTCCCGTGCGGCATTTTGTCGGCACCAGTTGCATACGCCGCCATGGCGCGGCGCGACATGACAGGTGCCGCCAGCACCAGCCCGGCCGTTATCCCCAGGCCGCGCATGACCGCTCGGCGGGACACATTCTCGATTTGGGGAATCTGTCGCATGGCTCAGACTCCCGTTGAAGCGATGTGGATGGCGGTCTCGATCCGCTGATAACAGCCGCACCTGCAGATGTTGCCGGCCATCGATTCCCTGATTTCCTCATGGGACGGATGCGGATTCTGCTCCAGCAGCGCGGAGGCCTGCATGATCTGCCCGGCCTGACAGAAGCCGCATTGCGGCACATTGGCCTCCCGCCACGCCTTCTGTACCGGATGATCGCCGTGCGGATGAAGCCCTTCGATCGTGGTGACCTTCTGGCCGGCGACCGCCGACATGGCGGTGATGCAGGACCTTACGGCCTGCCCCTCGACATGGACCGTGCAAGCGCCGCACAACGCCTTGCCACAGCCGTATTTGGTGCCGGTCAGGCCGGCTTCGTCGCGCAGATACCACAGCAAGGGCAGCGACGGATCACCATCCCAGGTATGTTCGTGTCCATTGACGTTCAACTTAATCATGTTCCCTGTACTCCTCGTTCAGCGGTTATGGAAATTGATCCCGATCCGCGTCCATTGTGTTTACCGGGGTTCGCGCCCAAATCATTAAAGGGATATTTGGGCTGAACAACAAGGACTTCCTGTCACCACATTCTGGTCCGGCCAGCGCGGGCAGGACCGGTTCGTACGATAACCCGGCATCGGAAACCAGGAGTACACCGGCAATGACGGACACCGGACGCTGGGACGCAAAACCCAACCGCCTGCCATGGCCGCCGGTTCTCTACGCTATCGCGGCACTCGCCGGATTTGCATGCGGCCGGTTCGTTCCCATTGCTGGCGGCTGGTGGACGGAGCCTTGGGCAAAGGCCGTTGGCGGCCTGATGATGGCAACCGGACTAGGGCTTGATCTGGCGGCCATGGTCTGGATGTATCGGCAACGGGCTAATATCCTGCCGCACCGGGCCGCTACCGCGCTGGTCACGACGGGCCCGTTCGCCGTGTCGCGCAATCCGATTTACCTGGGTAACACCCTGCTGGTCGCCGGCGCCGCACCCGTGCTGCACAATCCGTGGTTCCTGCCGGCCGCGCTGATTGCCGCCTTCGCTGTCACCCAACTCGCTATCCGGCGAGAGGAAGCACACCTCGCCGTTCGCTTTGGCAGCCAGTGGCGCGACTATGCCAACCGGACGCCGAGATGGCTGATTGGCCGCGGATAACAACAACCGCGCGAACCGTTTGACCAGTCCGCGCGGTTCATGACACCTACAGCTTTGGCGGTGTTAAGACGCCGACGGATCCGTCTGGGCAACCATGTCGGCATCCGGCAGATCACGCGTCGTCCAACCGCCGCCAAGAGCACGGACCAGTTGCACGCTGGCCTGAAGTTCCCGTGTCTCCAGCGACAACTCGGTACGCTGGGCATCCAGCCAGGCCGCCTGCGTCTGAACGACATCCAGATAGTTCGTGGCACCGCCGCGATACAGGCTCATTGCCATGTCCGCCGCACGTTTTGCCGATATCACCGCTGCCTTTTCCTGCCGCAGCTCATCGCCCAGGATCCGCAGGTTGGACAGACTGTCCTCCACTTCCTGGAACGCGGTCAGCACCGCGGATCGGTACGCTTCGCCCGCGCCGCGCAACTGTGCATTGGCCGCGGCTTCCTGCGCCCGGCGCAGCCCGCCTTCGAACAGCGGGAAGAACATCTGCGGCCCGATCGTCCAGAATGTGAACGGCGCACTCAGCAGCGCGGCCTGCCCGGTGTCCTGGAACCCGACCAGGGCACTCAGGCTGATATCCGGATAGAACGCCGCGCGCGCGACACCGACGATCGCATTGGCCGCCGCAACACGCCGTTCAGCCGCCGCGATATCCGGCCGCCGCTGCAACAAAGTGGACGGCACACCGGTTGGAATATTGGGCACCGCGATCTGCTCCACCCGGGGCGCGATCGCAAATGACGACGCAGGCTGGCCGACCAGACTGGCGATCGCGTGCTCGTACAGCGCCCGCTGCGCCAGAATTTCGGTTTCCGCGGCCTGCGTCGCCTCGAGCTGGTCCTCCGCCTGGGCTACGTCCAATCCGGACGCGATCTTGCCGTCGTAGCGGGCCTGCGTGATGGACAGCGCCTTCCGGTAGATCTCCACCGCCTCCCGCAGCAATTTCTCTTGGGCGTCGAACCCCCGAAGCGAGGTGTAGTCGGTCGCCAGTTCCGCATGCATACTAAGCCGGATCGTGGCCAAATCGGCGCCGCTGGCTTGCGCCGCGGCCGACTGGGCGGCCAGTCCGTTACGAAGCCGTCCCCAAAGGTCCAAATCGTAGCCGATCGTGGCACCAAGGACATTGGATGGATAATCGTTCGGCTGCCCCGGCCGGCGCAGCGGCCGCTTTTCCGACTGCTGGTTAGCCGCGATTCCGCCCGACGAGATCACCTGCGGCAACAACGGGGCCGCCGCCTGTGCGACATCCGCGCGCGCCACATCATATGCGGCAACCGCTTCGGCGATGGTCGGGTTTCGCGCCTCCACCATCCCTTCCAGGCGGTTCAGATCGGCATCGTTATAGACCGACCACCAGGGTCCGCGCGGCATCGTGTCAGCCGGATGGGCCAGTTGCCACGGCCCTGCTTCCTTGAACGACACCGGAACCGGTGGAACGTCCGGAACTTGGTAGTCGGGCGCCAGGGAGCAGCCGGCCACCAGCGCCGACCCGATCAAAGCCGCGCCTTGTTTCCAACGCTTCATCGCGCGGCAACTTCGGGCTTACCGGCCGCGTCGGCGATGCGCACCGTTTCGCCGGCCAACAAGGAGTCCGGCGGGCTGTTGATCACCCGGTCTTTAGGGCCAAGTCCAGAGAGCACTTCCATCTGGTTGCCGAGATCGCGCCCGGGGGTGATCGGCTTGATCTGAACCTTGCCGTCATCGCCCAATACCGCGACTTTCAGCCCGCCCTGGCGAAACAGCAGCGCGCTGGTCGGAATACGCACCGCATCCGGCTGCGGCGGCAGTTTGAAATGCACCTCCGCGAACGTACCCGGGGTCAACACGCCATCCTTGTTGCTGGCCGACAATTCGACCAGCAACGTGTTCGACGTGGGATCGATCGCGCTGGCCGTGGTCGCGACCGTGGCCGGGAACTTCTTGCCAGGATATTGCGGCAACGACAGCGACGCCGGCATACCCATGGTGATGTCGCCCGATTCCGACTGCGGCACCCGGACATAGACCCGCATCTCATGCACGTCGGCGGCAGTGAACAGTTCAGGCCCCGTCCCGCTGCCGGCGTTGATCAGCGCGCCCACGTCGGTCTTGCGGGCGGTGATCACGCCATCGAACGGGGCGACGATCCGTTTGAAGGCCTCCAGCGCTTCCAGCCGATCGACGTTGGCCTGTGCCGCGGTCACGGCGGCTTGCCTGGCGGCCGAATCGCCGGTCTTCACATCGACATCCTGCACCGCGACGGCATCGGACTTCAGCAGCTTCTGCCAGCGCGTCGCGGTTAGCTGAGCCAGCTTAAAGTTCGCCACGGCAACCCCGAGGTCCGCCTTGGCCTGCAAGAGTTGCTGGTCCAGGTCCGGCGTATCGATCAGCGCGAGAAGCTGACCAGCTTTTACCCGAGCGCCGAAATCAGTGTACCACATTTTAAGGTAGCCGCTGACCCGGGCATAGATCGGCGCCTGGAAATAGGCGTCGATCGTGCCCGGAAGCACGAATTCCTGACCCGTGACACCAACCTGCGGCTTAACCAGTTCGACGGTCGGAATGGCTTCCTCGGCCGTCAGTTGCGCCAGCTTCTCCTCGCTCCGGCTGCGGTCGAGAATACCGTACCCGCCCACCAGCAGCGCGAGGGTCAGCCCGCCCACGCCGTACATCAGCAGCTTGCCGCGCTTTACCTTTGGCGGGCCGTCCTCGCCCGCGATGACCTCCGGCCCGCCGTGATCGTGACCATGGCTGGACCCGGCGGAATCAGCCGATGGCGGGTGGTGTAACTCCAGCGCCGGGGGCGGTAACGTTTCCGCGAATGTATCTTGCATGGGGTATCTCCAGCGGATCAGGCGTTTGAATGGGAGAGTTTAAGGCTGGCGGCAGCCGCCTGACGGCGTTGCTGTATCGTATGGAGCCAACTGAACACGGTCGGCACGAACAGCAAGGTCGCGCATGTTGCCACCAGCAGTCCGCCGATCACCGCCCGGCCGAGCGGGGCGTTCTGTTCGCCGCCTTCGCCAAGGCCAAGGGCGGTGGGCAGCATGCCGATAATCATCGCCAGGGCTGTCATGATGACGGGACGGAAGCGGATCGACCCGGCTTCCAGCGCCGCCCTGACCGGACCGTCGCCCAACGACAGCCGTTCCCGCGCGAAGCTGATCACCAGGATGCTGTTGGCTGTCGCGACACCCATACACATGATCGCCCCGGTCAGCGCCGGAACCGACAGCGTAGTGTGTGTCAGGAACAGCATCCATACGATACCGGCCAGCGCGGAGGGCAGACCCGTGATGATGACGAACGGATCGAGCCAGGACTGAAAGTTCACCACGACCAGCAGATAGATCAGGACGATTGACCCGAACAGGCCGGCAAAAAGCTCGAAATAGGCGGTCTGCATGGTTTCGACCTGACCGCGCAGCACCACGAACGCGCCTTTGGGAACCTGATCCTTTGTCTCTGCCAGAATTTTCCGGATATCGGTCGCGACCGCGCCAAGGTCGCGTCCCTGTGTGCCGGCGAACAGATCGATCACCGGCTGCACGTTATAGTGCGACACCACGGCGTCGCTGGGGCCGCGCCGGATGGTTGCCATTGCACCGAGCAACTGGTTCGCCTTGCCGCTTGTGATGGGCATATTGGTGAGGTCGGACCACGTATCGACCCGATACTGCGGTGTCTGAACCACGATCGGATACGACACGCCGTTCTTCGGATTCAGCCAGAACGAGGGTGCGACCTGAATGCTGCCGGCCAGTGTGGTCAACACGCTGTCGGCGACATCGCGCTGTGTCAGCCCCACCATGTCGGCGAAGGACCGGTTCACATCCACGTACAGGGTCGGTTCGTTGAATGCCTGCTGCATCCGAAGATCCGTCACACCCGTTACGCCGCGCATCCGCGCCATTACGGTATTGGCATACACCCGGTTCTGCTCCAGATTCGGACCGATCACCTGCACATCGATCGGCGCCGGCAACCCGAAATTCAGAATTTGAGTGATGATATCGGCTGGCAGGAACGCGAACGAGGTGCCGGGGAACAGTTCCGGCAGTTGCTTGCGCAGCGTTTTGATATAATTCCGGGTCGGCTGGTGTTCGGGATTCAGCGCGATATAGATATCGGCATCCTCTGTCCCGATCGTGCCCGAGTTGCCGTAGGCCAGGTTGATGCCGCTGATCGGCAGACCGATGTTATCGACGATTCCCCTTAGATCGGCTGGCGGAATAACCTGGCGGATTTGCCGCTCGACCAAATCGCATATCCGAGCCGCCTCTTCGATTCGGGTTCCGGTTTGTGCGCGAATGTGCAGCTTGATCTGCCCGGCATCGACCTGTGGAAAGAAGTTCTGGCCAAGAAAAGGCGCCAGTCCCAGCGACGCCACGATCACTGCCATGAAGCCGACGATGAATGGGACCGGATGCCCGACGGCAAAACGCAGAATGTTGAAATAGCGTTGACGGATCGCCGCGAACACATCCTCGAAGCCCTGCTGGAAGCGCACCAGCGGGTTACGCGAATGGACTGGCTCCCCGGTCGTATGGTGCTGGTGCTTCAGCAGGAACTTGGCCATGGTCGGCACCAGCGTGGTGCCCAGCAGGAACGAGGCGGCCAGCGCGAAGATCACCGCCTCCGCCAGCGGCAGGAACAGGTAGCGCGCGACGCCGCTCAGCAGAAACATCGGCACGAAGACGATACAGATGGACGACAGCGACACCAGCGCGGGGATCACGATCTGGCGGGCGCCGTCCATGATCGCAGTGGCGACATCCTTGCCCATCTCCATGTGGCGGTTGATGTTTTCGATCGTGACCGTCGCGTCATCGACCAGAATGCCAACAGCGAGGGCCAACCCGCTCAACGTCATGACGTTGATGGTTTCACCGATCGCCGACAGCACCATCACCGAGGTCAGAACCGCCAGCGGAATGGAAATGGTGATGATCAGCGTGGACCGCCAGCTTCCCAGGAACAACAGGATCATCATGCCGGTCAATGCCGCCGCGATCGCCCCTTCGCGGATGACGTTCGATACCGCCGCCTTCACGAAGATGGACTGATCGCCCAGCAGGATTATGTGAACGCCCGGCGGCAGGGTGGACTCGATTCGAGGTAGGATCGCCTTCACACCGGCGACAATATCCAGGGTCGAAGCTGAACCGGCCTTCTGAATGGTCATCATCACGGCGCGATCGCCGTCCATGCGCACGATGTTCGTCTGCGGCGGCGCGCCATCGTGGACATAAGCTACGTCACGCACATAGACGATCGTCCCCCCGGCCCGCTTGACCGGCAGATCGTTCAATTCGGCGATTGCCAGCGGGCTGGAGTTCAGTTCGACCGTGTATTCGAATTTACCGATCTTTTCCGTGCCCGCCGGGATCACCAGATTCTGGTCGGCCAAGGCATTCACAACGTCCTGCGGCGACAGTTTGTTGGCCTGCAGCTTGGTCATATCCAGATCGACCTGAACCTGACGCACCTTGCCGCCGTAGGGTGAGGGAATTGCCGCGCCCGCGACGGTTGCCAACTGCGGACGAATGAAGTTCTGCGCCAGATCGAAGAGCGCGGTTTCCGATTCTGTTTTGCTGGACAGCGCAATCTGCAGAATGGGAACGCTGGAGGCGTTATAACTCAGCACGTAGGGCGGGGTAATGCCGGGCGGCAGAAGCTTCAGCACCGTTTGGGACGCGGCCGTCACCTGTGCCATCGCGGCACTGATGTTCACGCTCGGCTGGAAGAACACCTTCACCACGCCATAGCCGGCCAGCGACTGGGATTCGATATGCTGAATATCGCTGACCTGCGCCGACAGCGTGCGTTCATAATAGTAAATCACACGCCCTGACATGTCGTCGGGCGGCAGACCCGCGTAGGTCCACACAACGCTGACGACCGGGATCCCGATCGCCGGAAAAATATCGGTCGGCGTCCTGAAGGCCGCGAGAATGCCGAACAAGGCAATCAAGATCGCCATCACGACAAAGGTAAGCGGCCGGGTAAGGGCTAACCGGATAATCGCAAGCATCGGAGTATTCCTTTCAGCCCAAACGGCCGACTAAAGTTTGGTCCGCGGGTCGGGGTGCGGACAGCCGCCCTGCAACACGGTATCCCCCATCTTGAACACGCCAGCCACGAACCCCGGGCTGCTTTTCCGCTCGGTTTCCTGTTGGGGCGACTGAAGAACGATCCACGGCATGACAGCGAAGTTCAAAAACACAACCAGGGGACGCATCGCCAACCGTAAGTTCGAATTCGTGCAACTTGACGATCGCCAGAACAATACTAAGACCAAGACCGTGGCCCTTAATATGGCGGCTTTTGTCAACCCGGTAAAACCGCGTCAAGACCGCATCGCGTTCGGCTTCCGGAATTCCCGGACCATTATCGGCCACCCGGATTACCGGCCCATTTTCCGCCGCCGAGACCGACAGCCGGACCATGCCGCCGGCCGGCACGAATTTGATTGCATTGTCCAGAAGATTTGCAACCGCTTCGATCATGAGATCGCGATCGCCGTATATCGGTTCGACCGGGTCCGCGTCGAAGACAAACGCGATGCACTTTTCCTCGGCGATCGGGCCATACAGGTCGGCCGCCGTTCCAACGATTTCATTCAAATCGACGAAAGAAAACGCCGCACGCCGCTGACCGCCCTCGATTTCGCCGATACGTAACAATGCCGTAATAATACTCTGGGCCTGATCGAGGCCGGCGATCGCCCGGTCCGACACCGCTACCAGGTCGGCCATCGATTCCGCCTTCGCGCGCCCCCGCTCCAGCACCGTCCTGACCCGGGCCAGCGGCGTGCGCAGGTCATGAGCGATGTTGTCGCTGATGCTCTGCACATCCGCCAGCAGGCGTTCGATTTCAGCGAGCATGCGGTTCACGCTTTCCGCCAGCAGATCGAACTCGTCCGCCACACCTTTCACCGGAAGCCGCTGGTGAACGTCGCCCTGCATGATCCTGCCGATCGCCTCGTTCACCGCGCTGACGCGGCGCTGCACTTGCCGCCGCTGCCACAGGCCGACCCCCAGCGCCGTCCCAATGGATGGGATCGCCCCCAGCAACAGGGCCCCAGCGACAATATCCGCCAAACTGCCAAGCACGCCGACACCCCGGCCCATCAGCAGCAGATCACCGTCCGGCAGACGCCTGGCTGCAAGGACCATCGTCCGCGAAGACCAGGCGCGGGCCGGATCGCTGATTTCCACTTCATGCGCGGCGCCATCGACCGGCAAACCCGGCGGCACACGATCCAGGTTACCCGCGATCAGGCGGCCGTCGGGATCGAACAGCGCCGCATAGATGGTATTGTGATATTCCTTGTGGGTCGGGCGCGGAAACTGCGTCCGCACCATCCATCGTATCTCCTCCGGCGAGCCCTGCGCCAGCGCGTCCGTGCGGCTGACGACGGCGGCGGAAATCCGCTGCATTTCGAATATCTTGGTTTGGCGGTAGATCACGGCGAACAGCATCACGCCCGACAGAATGCAGACCGCCGAAAAGGTCACTGCCAAGCGGAACACGCCGGTTGAAAGCAGATTAGGTCGGATCACGAAGGATGAACCCTACGCCGCGGATATTGGGCAGCATCGGCTCCCCATCGGGACCGTCGATCTTTCGCCGCAGCCGGCCGATATGAACATCGACCAGATTGGTCTGGGGCAAAAAGCGATAGTGCCAAACGTCCTCCAGCAGCATTTCGCGCGTGACCACGCGATCCGGACGACGCATGAAATATTCCAAAAGCTTGAACTCGCTTCCGGACAGTTCGATCGACCGTCCGCCCCGCCGGGCAACGCGCTCGATCAGGTCGAGCTCCAGCGGCCCGACGCGCAAAATCGTCTCCCGCGTTTCAAGCGGACGGCGCAACAAAGCCTCCACCCGAGCGGCAACCTCGGGCAGTGCGAAGGGTTTCGTGACATAATCGTCGCCGCCGACTTTCAAACCGCGGATGCGGTCGTTGACCGCGCCAAGCGCACTCACCACAAGCACCGGCACCCGAAATCCGTCGCCGCGCAAACCCTGGATGATCGTAAAGCCGTCGCACTCGGGCAGCAGCAGATCGACGATCAGCAGGTCGTAGTTGCCCCGCCGGGCTTCTTCGGCGCCGCGAAGCCCCGTAGCTACATGAGTCACGTCATAAGCCCGGTCAATCAAGTCATTGACCAGGTCGTCCGCGATCTCCTGGTCGTCCTCGATCACCAGAATTCGCCCACGGGCAGAGGACGTCATTTTCTCCAGCATGCGCATCCCAGGCGACAGGAGTTCAGCATTGACGGCGGTATTCACTGAGGGAACCTCTAATGGGAACGCGCCGGACCGGTCTTCGACCCCATTCAGCTCCCGGCGCTCTATAATGATATACTAGCCCAATTTCCAGAAACACTTAACAATTAGACATGAATTCGAGGGAATCAATCCAGTGCGGCTATCGGACAAAAACCTTTCACAAATGCAGCCATTTGGAACGGTTCAACGCGTAGTTCCCGGCGCCATCACCCAAATCCTTGGCTATACAAAACAGATTGATAACAGAAACCAGCCCCATCGAACGAATAGCCATGAATCCAGAAGCGGTTTCCGTTCAAAGCTCCTTGCCGGCCAAGCTAGCGGCGAAAATTTATTAAGGGCTGCCCAATTCGTAAGCCACTAAAGACCCCTACCTGAATTATAAATGGATTGTTAGTGTCTATTTTCAGCGGATCGCATACTCCGCCGGAGGCAAAACGGCCGGAAACGCCCTCTCTCAGCCTGTTAGACTCAGGGCCCGGCCATGAGATCGACGGGCAAGGCGATCGCCACCGGCCTTCCTGACCCATCACGCTGAATCCGGCGGCAGCCAGCAGGCGATCCGCCAGCACGTCTCCGGCCAGACGGTTTGTAAATTCGTTTTTAGTTTTTGTGCATATTCCTTTAGTGGTTCAGCCATCAACGGTTTGCTTACTAAACTTCCCAAAAGGGTGAATGCGTTAGCAAATATGCAACCAGCCGCTACAGCACGGGCGGCTCATGGTGGATCGCGAAAAATGGCAAACGATACGAAAACCCACCTCCATTCAGAGACAGCCGGTCCAGATTTTCATTCCGCGGATCGGCACGCGGATTATGAAACGCCGCTCCGCCCAACCGGGCTGGGACGCGGACGTATCCTGATCATCGAAGACGACCACGAGATGGCCGACGAAGTCGTGGCCGAACTCACCGGCCGGTCGTACGACGTAACCCACATCGATTCCGGCCTGAAAGGCCTGGAAGCGGCACGCAGCGGACGATACGACCTGTTGATCGTCGATCTCCTGCTGCCAGAATGCGACGGATTGACGATCATTCGGACCTTACGCCGGGACGGCTTCCGGGTTCCGATCATCGTGGTCAGCGCACTGGCCGCGGTCGGCGACCGGGTCCGCGGCCTGAAAAGCGGTGGAGACGACTACCTCACCAAACCCTTCGCCCTGTCGGAGCTCTCCGCCAGGGTAGAGGCCGTTCTGCGCCGTCCCATGGAAACCCGGGCCACGGTCCTGCGCGTCGGGCCGCTGGAACTGGATCTGATCGAACGCACCGCGCGGCGTGATTCACGTACTATCAAATTGTCCAAAAGCGAATTCAAGCTGCTGGAATACTTCATGCGGCGGCCCGATCGGGTAGTAACCCGCCAAATGCTGCTGGAGGATGTCTGGGATTATACGACCATGCCACAGACCAACCTGGTCGATGTTCACATCGGGCAGTTGCGCCGCAAAATAGACAGCCCGGACTCCGGCCCCATGCTGCTCAGCATCCGCGGCGTGGGTTTCATTCTACGGGCACCGACCTAAGCCATCCGATACCAAGGCGCCGGCGTGCCGGGGAGCAATCCCCGGCACTGCCCGCCGCGAACTACAGCACCGCCTCCGCCACCACGCGCAGAACCTCGATGCTGGAACCCTTCAGCACCATCGTCCCCACATGCCCGGCCTTGGCCACATCCTTCCAAGCCTCCAGCCGGTCGCGTATCCGCTCCGCCGGCCCGCATAGCGAGATCGCGTCGATCAGGGCATCCGGCACCGCCGCCGCAGCCTCGGTCTTCTTGCCGTCCAGATACAGGTCCTGAATGATTTTTGCCTCGCCCTCGAACCCCATTTTCGAGACCATGTCGTTGTAGAAATTCTTCGCTCTCGCGCCCATGCCGCCGATGTAAAGCGCCAGTTCCGGGCGGATCGCATCGCGGCACGCCGCCGCATCCGGCCCCATCTGCGCCCGCACGAACGGGGCGGTATCGAAACCGTCCATCGTCTTACCGACCTTCCTGCGGCCCTCCAGCGTTGGCCCCGTCACCACGTCCGGCGCATCGGGGGAGAAGAAGATGGGCAGGTTTCCATCCGCCACCTCACCGGCCATCCGCAACCCGGCCGGCGTAATGGACGCGGTGAAAAACGGCACATTCGGATCACCATGCGCGATGCTGCGCAACGGCCGCCCCAGGCCAGTCGCATCCGCCCCATCATAGGGGATGGAATACTGGTCGCCATGGAACTCCAGCGGCTTTTCCCGGGCGAGCACCTGCTTGATGATGGCAATGTATTCCTTGGTGCGCTGCATCGGTTTGCCGAATTTCACGCCGTGCCAGCCCTCGACGACCTGAGGGCCGGACGGGCCGATACCGCAGATGAACCGATTGCCCGACAGCGCCTGCAACGACAGCACGGTCATCGCGGCACAGGCCGGGGTGCGCGCTGGCATCTGCATGATACCGGTACCCGCCTTGATCTTGGTGGTCCGGGC
>JAKBCJ010000464.1 GCA_021807975.1 Pseudomonadota bacterium
TGGCGTCGGGTGCGAACGTGTCGGGTGCCACCGTATTGTCCAGCGGTTCGGGTTCTACCCTGGGTTATTCCTATACACCGATCAGTGCCAGACCGGCTGCCGTGCCGACGCTACTGGCGTCATCATCGGTTGCCGCTCCGCAAATGGCCTTCGCAAGCAGAAGCGGCCCCGGCGGTGGACCGGGCGGTGGCCCCGGCGGTGGACCGGGCAACGGACCCGGCGGTGGACCGGGCAACGGCCCTGGCGGTGGACCGGGCAACGGCCCTGGCGGTGGACCGGGCAACGGACCCGGCGCCGGGGCGAACCCGCCCCCGTCCGGCCCGCCACAAATCGCAGCGACAACCTCCGGATCGGTCTTTTCCAGTTCCATTGTCGGTTCCGGCGTTACCGACACGCCTGTCGCCGTGCCAAACGGTGCGATCGGTGCGCCATCGTCCACGATCAATTTCGGCACCATCGCACTCGGCAGCACGGAAACCCTCGACCTCGCGCTGCAGAACGTGGGCACAAACCCCAACGGCAGCGTGCTGACGATCGAGGGCTACAGCATCACCGGCACCGACGCATCCTCGTTCAGCGCCTCTTTGACCGCCGGTTCGGTCATCGACCAGGGCGGCACCCTGATCGTGCCGATTACCGTCTATGCCACCAAGGTCGGGGAGCTGACGTCGAACCTGACACTGTTCACCGACCAGGGCGCCGGACTCGGCGGGGCAGGGGCGACGTTCACCTACTCCCTCGATCCGACCAGCTCGCCGGAGCCTGCGTCGATCGCGGTTATCGGCGTCGGTCTCGCCGGTTTGGCTAATATGCGCCGCCGCCGCCGCCAGATCGCCTGATCTGGCGCAATTGCCGCCAGACCGCCCCGGCGGCATGGCGGGCCAGTTGCAGGGCGCCCGCCACACTCCCGGGGTTGGTCAGCAGCAAGCCAATGCGCTGCCGCCGATCCATCGCCCAGCCCTTCTTATAGTCGTCGTCGCCACGCCCGAAGTCGATCCGCGTGACCTTTTCGACATCCAAAAGATGCCGCAGCATCAGCGCCGTCAACACCGTGCCGGGCGAGTGCGCCTTGAACGCCTCGTCATGGGCCAGCTTCAGCACGATCGCCCCACCCCCGGTCACAACCCAGAACTGTACCGCGACCGGATCCGTTCCGATCGACCAAACGCCAAGGCGCAGTTGTCCGGTCCCGGCGACGGCCCGCATCAGGGCGGCGTTGAACGTTGGGAACGGCTCCGGCTCCTTCCAGCTTTTCGCATACACCGCCTCGAACACCGCTGCCGCGCCGTCGATGTCGGCCGGGCCGGTGAGTACCTCGAAATGCGAGTCCGGCAGTTTTTCGGCACGCCGCAGCCGACGGCGGATTGTCTCCCGCAATGCACCCGGCCGGCGGCCCAGATAGGCGGTCCAGCCCTGTCCGGCGACATCCTCGTGCCAGTTGCCGAAATGGTCGAAGCGCAGCGGAACCAGTCCGGCCCGGCGCGCCCCGGCCTCCAGGTCTGCCAGCCCGTCCCACTCGGCCGGCAGTGCGTCCAGGCGTACTACCCCGGCTGAACGGCAAAAGCGGGCCAGTCCGGCCATCGCGGCGGTGCGGCCGGTCGCATCCAGCCCGGCTGCGAAAGCCGGGGAGAAAACGCAGCTATAAGGCGTGGTCAGGCTGCCGAACTGGCGGTGCCGCCGCAGCATCGGCACGACCGCCAGAACGGCGCCGCGCCGTCGGATCGTGACGAAATCCGCATTGGATCCGGGTGGCATGGCATGGTGCAGCACCGTCCCCCACCACGGCAGGGAGGTGAACAATCCGGCCGGACCCGCGGCGAGAACCGCCAGCGCATCGGCATCCAGCGCGTCCAGCGACGCAACGGATCGCGCCGTTAGGTCAACGGAATCGATACCACGCATACCCGATCCATTCGTGCAGCGCGAAGTAGCCGGTCTGCCAGCCGCTGGCGCGCGGCAGGAAATCGCTGATCTCGGGACCAAGCGGATCGTCCAAGGAGGTGGGAAAGGCCGTCACCGTCAGCCCAGTCCCCTGAAACGCCAGCACCGCTCGGCGCATATGCCACGCATGGGTGACGACATAGACCGAGGTAATGCCCTCCGCACGCAGGATCGCGGCGCTGAAGCGGGCGTTTTCCCAGGTGTCGTCGGCTTTCGGCTCGATCCATTTGACTGGGATGTGAAAATCTTCGTTCAGGCTTTGTGCCATCACCAGTGCTACCGGTGCGGTATTGCGCTGTGTTGGCCCACCGGTCACCAGGATCGGCAAACCGGTCTGCCGATGCAGCGCCGCCCCGGTGCGCAGCCGGTCCAATGTCAGCAATCCTGGCCTGATTCCCAGGGTTTCATCCTGCGTCCGGATGACCTCGGCGCCCAGTATGACGATTGCCTGCGGCGGACGATCGGCAGGCGGCGTGGTTGGCAGCCCCGATTCCAAACCCAGCAGCAGGCTGGAGGAGAAGATGGGGGTGCCGAAGATCAGCAGCGCGATCGCCCCGATCCATGCCAACCGGCGACCGGCGATACGCCAGGCGCCGAACATCGACAACCCGACAACGATCGCCAGGACAAGGATGGTCGGCGGCATCCCCAGGCTTAGCAGAACACCTTTCATACAGAGCTCACCGCCGATCCGGTCATCCACGCCAGGACCTCGGCCAGTCCGGTGCGTAACGGCACCCGGCCCCGGGTACCGAGGATGCGGTCGGCCGCTTCCATCTGACCCCGGGAGTGGCGGATTTCGCCCGCCCGTGGCGGTTTGGAATCGGCGCTAAGGGGTTTTCCGGCCAGTTCGGCGATCAGCCCCGCCAGACCCGCGACCGATGTTGGTATCCCGGTGCAGATATTGAATACCGGCGAGTCGGCCGGCTTCAAAGCCATTGCCGCCAGCAGTGCCCGGATCACGTCGGCGACATAGACGAAGTCACGGGTCTGGCGGCCGTCGCCGAAGATGCTGACCGGCAGACCGGCGGCGATCCGTTCGCAAAAGATGGAAATAACGCCCGAATACGGCGATCGAGGGTCCTGCCGCGGGCCATAGACGTTGAAGAAGCGCAACCCCACATTAGGGATACCGTGAACTTGGCCGGCCACCCGGGCATGCAGTTCGCAGCCATATTTATCGGCGCCATACGCCGATAGCGGCGCTTTGGGCGCGGCTTCGGCGACCGGTACCGGCCCGTCGCCATAGACCGCGGCGGACGACGCATAGACCACGGGGATTCTGCTGCCCTGACGGCGGATCGCGTCGAACACGGCGATGGTTCCGGTCAGATTGGCCCGATGTGTGCCCAGCCAGTCGGTGACACCTTTTTCGACCGAGGCAATGGCGGCGAGGTGGAAGCAGCCATCCACCCCATCCATCGCCGCCGCCACCGCGGCCGGATCGGCGACGTCGCCCGTCAGCAGCGTTGCATCCGGCGGCAGGTTGGACCGTCGTCCGGTGGACAGGTCGTCCAGTACTCGAACCGCGTCGCCGCGCCGGGTCAGCGCTTCGCACAGGTGCGACCCAATGAACCCGGCGCCGCCAGTCACCAGATAAGTGCTCATGCACGCATTCTAACCGTGGGGTTGCAGCACCTGACGAAGAACGGACCCGTCCGACAGCCGGTCGAACCCTTCGTTGATCTGGTCAAAGCCGATGGTTCCCGATCGCAGTTTTTGCACCGGCAGTTTGCCACGTTGGTACAGTGCGATGAAGCGGGGAATATCGCGTTTCGGCACGCAACTGCCCATATAGCTGCCCATGATGCTCTTTCCGTCGCTGACCAGGGCGGAATGGAGGTAAGAGAACGTCGCGGTCGAAGCCGGCAGCCCGGCGCTGACCACCGAACCAC
>JAKBCJ010000054.1 GCA_021807975.1 Pseudomonadota bacterium
CACTCAGTGGCAGTGCGGCCAGCACCGCCAGCAGCAACCCGGCAACTGGTTCCCGGCGGATCAATGCAATGGGCAGCAGAACCACGCAGGCCGCGACGCCGCCCAGTGCGACCGCGATATGCAGGCGCGCCAGAAATGGCGGCACCGCCAACGTGCCCGCTTGCTGGCGAGCGCCGGCATAAGCTGCTGCCTCGCGGGCGGGGAAGTCGCGGGCGATCCAGCGGGAAACCTGGGCCGGCCACGGTTTCAGCCCGTCGCCGCTGGCGAACCGGGTAAGCTGATCCGCGGTGTTGATCAGCGCGGCACGGAATTCAGCGCCCGGGCCGGCATAGAGTGCGGCGCGGATGATGGCGTTCGCATCGGCCGATACCGCTTTCGCGCCGCCGGCAAGGTTCAACGGGCTGGCGTCGGTCCACAGGAACTCATCCGACGACGCGGGGAATGTGTCGAGGAACGGGCACAGCCGCCAATGGGAAGCCGGACAGCCAGTTCGCAGCGCCGCCATGCCGGGGCCATCATAGATCACGCGCGCCAGCAGGAAGACGTTGCCAAACGGGGAGACGGAGAAGCGTCCATGCGCGGCCAGGTTCATCGAACACATGGCAAGGATCGCCAGAACCGGCGCGGCGGCGAGGGCGAGCAGCCGGCCGCCCCGTCGGGACAAAGATCGCGCGGCAAGCCACAGGACCGCCATCAATCCGAAGGCCAGCGGCAGGCTGGACTGCTGGCTCGCGATCATGAACGCCGCCAGCCCCGTCAGCGTCACCCGTTCGCGTGCCGACAGCCGTTCGGGGACCACGGCCAGCAGGCAGATAATCAGCACCAGCAACGGGGTGAACACGTCCGGCATCAGTTCGGACACCGTCCAGGGCAGCCATGTGCCCACGGCCAGCAGGCCAACGCCGCCGATAAAGACCAGCGGCTTTCGGCCGGGAACCAGGGACCGGCAGACCAGACGCAGGATCCAGGCCGTCAGCAGCGCCTGCGCGATCACCACCGGCCAGGCAGTGACCGTCCAGTGCAGCGCCAGCATGAACAGCGAATAGAAGACCGGACGGTCCCACCCGGCATAGCGATGCACGGCCTGGGACAGATACGTTCCCGTATCGGCGAACACGATCGGATAGCGGTTCCACAGCGCCGGCCACAGCAACAACGCCGCGGCAGCCGGAACAGCAAGACCGACACCTACGGAAATGACCGCTTCGATGGGGGCACGGCCGATGGGAGCCGTCATGGCGGGCACAGGTCCGCAATCCACGCCTTTGTCAGAACCACCATCGCCGACCGTCAACGGCGGGCTCGCGCCCGCCATGGCGATCAACGGCCGGGGACTGCCGTCGACGCCGCGAACAGATGTCCGGTCAGTCGCCATAGCCATCCGGATGCGATCGTCGCCAATCGAAAGCGGTACGCACGATGTCGTCTAGATCGGCATGCGCCGGCCGCCAGCCCGCCGCCTGCGCCCGGACCGACGACGCCACCAGCACCGCCGCATCGCCCGCCCGCCGCTCGACGATTCGATGCGGCACCGTCAGCCCCGAAACCCGCTCCACCGACGCGATAACTTGCCGGACAGAGTGCCCAGCGCCATTCCCCAGGTTCCAGACCACCGGACCGTCCTTCAGCGCCTCCACCGCCAGCAGATGCGCGCTGGCCAGGTCGGAGACATGGACATAGTCGCGGATGCAGGTGCCGTCGGGTGTGGGATAGTCGTCGCCGAACACATCCAGCGCCGCGCGCCGCCCCAGCGCGGCATCGATCACCAGCGGGATCAGGTGCGATTCCGGCCGGTGATCCTCGCCCAGCCGCCCGGCCGGATCGGCCCCGGCGGCGTTGAAATAGCGCAGGCAGGCCGCGCGCAGGCCATGCACCTGTCCAGCCCAGCGCAACGCCCGCTCGATCATCCATTTGCTGTCGCCATAGGCCGATTGCGGATCGATCGGCGCCTCCTCGGGGATAGGGTCGGCACCATCGACGTTGAACAGCGCCGCGGTCGAGGACAGCACGAACCGCCCAACCCCGTGGCGCACGCAGGAATCGATCAGGCGCACCCCGTTGGCGGCGTTGTCCAGCAGATAGCGCATCGGCATCCGCATGCTCTCACCCACCTGCGACAGCGATGCGAAATGGAAGACCGCGTCCCAGGATCCGTCGGCCATGACGGCGTCGATCGCCTCGCCGTCCGCCAGGTCGGCAACGACCAGTTTCACCCCGGCCGGCACCGCGGCTTTGTGGCCGGTGCGCAGATTATCGATCACGGTGACCGAATCGCCCCGGTCCAGCAGGGCCGCAACCAAATGGCTGCCGACATAGCCAGCCCCGCCGGTGACAAGAAAACGCTGTGGCATCGAATACTACCCCCGGAAATAAGCGCGGTAGCGGCGATGGTACACCCCCGCATCCGCATAACCGGAACGAAGATGCACGCGCGGATCGACCCTTGTCAGTACCGTTCCAATGACTTTCGCATGCGCATCGTTCAAAATCTCCAACGCCCGCAGCAGTGTTCGGGTCGGGGTAGAACGCCAGCGCACGCACAACAGCGTCGCGTCGGCCAGCGCGGCGGCGATGCGGGACTCGGTCATTGCTTCCACCGGGGGCGAGTCCAGCAGAATCAGGTCGAAGTGCTCGCGCGCTTCGGCCAGCAGTTGGCGCATCTCATCGGACAGGAACAGCGCCAGGACATCGGGGGCTGGCTTCCCGGCCGCGATGAACCTCATTCCCGTCACGGCGTCGTCCTGCAGCGCGTCGCGCCATTCCGCCGCACCGCGCAGCACGTCGGTCAGACCGGGTCCGTCATGACCGTCCAGCCGGTTGCGGAACGAAGCCTGCCGCACGTCACATTCGATCGCCAGCACACGCTCCCCGCCGAGCTGCGCCGACCGGCCCAGGGACAGCGCCAGCAGTGATTTACCCTCGGCCGGCCGGGCGGCGGCGATGGCGATGATCTGCGGATGGTCGATGTCGAGCGAGACACCGGCCCGAAGCGAGCGGATCTGTTCGGCAAATGCGGTCAGCGGCCGGCGGGCGGCGTAATCCTGGATGCGCACATGGCCCAGCGCACGTTTGCCGACCTCGGGGATCAGCGCCAGACAGGGCACGCCGGTCAATGCGCGCAATTCGTCGCCGCTGTGCAGCGTGGCGTCGGCCAGATGCAGCGCGTAGATCAGCACCAGTCCCAGAAAAACCGCGGCCGCGGCCGATGCCGCCATTGCTGGTACCATACGCGGCGATGTGGGCCGGTCTGGCGGAAGCGCCTGGGATATCTCGTGCGCTTCCGACGATTCGATGGCCGCCTGCCGGGTCGTCTGCTGAATCCGGTCCAGTACCGCCTGCAGTTGCCCACGTGTCGCGGCCAGATCGCGGTCCAGCGCGTTCAAGCCGATCTGCGCCCGGTCGGCCCTCTGTTCCGTCGCTTTGGCCTCCGTCAGCAGGCGTTGCAGGCTCACGACCCGTTCCGCCGCGGCGTGCTGGTCCGCATCGGTCGCGGCAACGACCCGGGCGATTTCCGCCTTCAAGGCACGTTCGCCGTCGGCGTATTGCCGGGCCAGGCCCTGCACGTCCGGATAGGCGGGGCCGAACCGGCTGCGCTGCGCCTGCACCTGACCGGCCAGTTGTTCCAGTTGCGTACGCAACTGCACGACCGACGGCGCCACGGCAGCCTGCGCCTGCGCGCCTGCATTGCCGCGGGCAGCGTCCAGCCGGGCGCTCGCCGTTGCCAGTTCGATCTGGGCCTTGTTCAGGTCCTCGGTGAGGTTTGTGATCTGTTCGTTGCCGATGGCCGCGTGCATACCCTGGCTCATGCTGTGGCGGTCGCGATAAGCGGCGGCGGCCTCCTCGATCCGGTGCACCTCGGAGGTCAGTTCTGCCTTCTGGCTGTGCAGCAAATCGGTCGCCGCCTCGACCATCCGATGCTTCGCCGCGTACTGGTCCTTGATATAGGCGTCCATCGCGTTGTTCACCGCCGCCGCCGCGACCACCGGGCTTTCCGCCGTGAAGGTGACCTCCACGACGTGGGAGAAATGAACCGGTGCGGCATGCAACCGGTCGCGCACCAGAACCAGCGTCGCATTCCGCCCCGGGTCCAGCACTGGCCCGTACACCGGCTGCTCCGCCGGGGTATCGGTCTCCATGCCCAGCAGGCCCCGCAATCCGGCGGTCAGGCGGGTTAATCCAGAGGGTGGGCGCCGATCGGGGGCGAATTCGGGATCGTCGAACAGGGCGCCGCGTTGGGCGACGATCTCGGCGATGTGCAGGCTTTGCAGGATCTCCGCCTGGCTGGACATCATGCTTTCGGTGATCGGATCCTCGCGCAGGATGCTTTGCAATTCGCGCACATTGTAGCCGCCGGGATCGTAGATCAGCGATCCGGTGGCGGTATAAAGCGGCGGGATCTGGCGCAGCGTTAGCCAGGCACACAGCGGCACCAGGACCAGCACCGTCACGAACGTCGCACGCCGCTGCCAAAGCGCGGCCAAAAACCCGCTCAGGCTGTCCCGTGTCCGATCGGCAGGCTGCAACGGCATGCCTGGCCGAACGCCGGAGCCCGGAGGCGTCGCTATGCTGGCGGGCTTATCGAGCATCCGCTGTGGCCGGCCCTTTGCGCAAGACCGGGGCACTCGGCCTCGGCGGGTGAAGGTGAACGCCTTCGTAGGCCGGAAAACCTTAATAATGTCCTAACGCGCGGACGTTGCGGTGTGTTGCGGAACAAAAAAGCCGCTTCGCCCGGCGCCGGCCAAGCCTATCGCGCCGTATCGGGCTTTTCCCTGGCTTCCTCCCGCTTGCGCGTCTGTTCCTTGCGCCGCAACAGGTTCGCCCGCAGCGCCGCGGCCTCGCGGGCCAGCGCGTCCGGGCTGCGAACCGGCGCGGCCGGCGGCTTCGGTGCTTTATCTTGCGGCGGCATGTCTTCCTCGGCCGGTGATGCGTCGGGCGCCGACACAATCGCATCGGTGGAGGCAACGCAAGGGACGAAACGCGGACGATATTACCTGCGCTCAAGTTGGCGTGAAATCAACAGCCCATGATGGGATGACCGCCCGGGTTGTGCCGGCTGGCCGGCGGGACAACGTGATCTGGCGTATGAAGCCAACCAAAAGGACACGTCATGCGTACGAAAGCACGGATTTGGGTCGCCCTGGCAGTGTTGGCCGCCTCCGCCCCGCTGTTGAGCGCCTGTTACACCACCCAAGGCGCGGGCGAGGATCTGAGCGCGGCGGGCAAGGAGATATCGGGAACCTCTCAAAAGCATACCGACTACAAACCCTGACCGCGTTCAGCGTGCTGGTCTCGGGCGCTTTGTCCCCGCGGCCCCGAATAAACGTCAAGGGATCTACTCATGCGCTTGATTTTGCTGATCGTTGTGATCGTGCTGCTGTTGGGCGCCTTGCCGACTTGGCCCTACAGTGTGGGGTGGGGTTACTACCCTAGTGGCGGACTGGGTCTGGTCCTGCTGGTGATCATCATCTTGCTGGTTTTGGGACGCATATAGCACGCCGCACGGCCAGCGCGGATTGGCCATTGGCCATTGGCCTTTCCGCGCCGCCGTATCGTCTTCCGCGGCTAAACGCCGCCCCAGACCTCGCGCGCGACCTCCACGCACCGCGAGAGCTTCGCCCACTGCTGGTCCTCGGTCAGCGTGTTGCCTTCTTCGGTGGACGCGAACCCGCACTGCGGCGACAGCGCCAGTTGCTCCAGCGGCAGGAACTTCGCCGCCTCGTCGATACGCCGCTTCAGCGTGTCCTTGCTTTCCAGTTCGCCGGTCTTGCTGGTCATGATGCCCAGGACGACCATCTTCTTGCCGCGCGGAACGAAGCGCAGCGGCTCAAACCCGCCAGCCCGGTCGGTGTCGTATTCCATGAAGTAGGCGTCGGAGTTGATCTGGTTGAACAGCACCTCGGCGACCGGTTCGTAGCCGCCGGAGGCGACCCAGGTGGAGCGGAAGTTGCCGCGGCAGAGGTGCATCGAAATCACCATGCCGTCCGGCTTGCCGGCAATCGCCTGGTTCAGCATGCCGGCATAGATGGTCAGCAGATTGTCCACATGCTCGCCACGGGCTTTCAGCATCGCGATCTGTTCGGGATCGCACAGATAGGCGATGTTGACCTCGTCCAGTTGCAGGTACCGGCAGCCAGCCTGTCCGAATGCGGCGACGGCTTTGTTATACGCGGCGCCCAGATCGGCGAAGAACGGTTCCATCGCCGGGTAGCTGGTCTGGTCGATCGCCTCCCGCCCGCCGCGGAAATGCACCACCGAGGGCGACGGGATGGTTTGCTTCGGCACCGCCGTCTTCACGTGGCCGGCCAGGAACTGGAAATGGTCGATCATCGTCGGCTTCGACCAGCCGATCTTGCCGTTGACGCGCAGCTTGTGCCCCAGCGGAACACTGCCGTGGAACTGGATCTTCTGTTCGGGTTCATAGACCTCCACGCCGTCCAGTCCGGCCACGAAATCGTAATGCCAATAGGCGCGGCGGTATTCGCCGTCGGTTGCCGCGCGCAGGCCGATGTCTTCCTGTTTGGCGATGGCGGCGGCGATGCACTGGTCCTCGACGGCCTTCAAGGCATCATGAGGCAGTTGGCCGGCTTTCCACCTGGCACGCGCCTCCTGCAATACCTTCGGGCGCAACAGACTGCCGACATGGTCGGCTCGGAAGGGCGGTTCGGTGCGAGCGGTCGTCATTTGGGCGTCTCCTGTTATAAGCCGCGGGTCCAGTCGCGTACCGCGCGGACGACGGCAAGGGGCTGTTCAGGGATCAGCGCGTGGCTGGCATCGGGGATCACAACGACGGTGACGCGATCCGCCCCCAGATCCTGCACGATGCCCATGCGGGTGTGCGGAGGACGCCACGGGTCCAGGTCGGCCTGCAGGTCCAGCACCGGGGCTCTGCCGGCGGTCCACCAATCCTGCTGCTCGGTCGCCGCACTGGCGGCGCGCTGGCTTTTGGACGCCCCGGGATGCCAGTTGCCCAGCCAGGAGGACGGATCGTGCCCGGGGGCGAAGAACGCGGCTTGCAGGGCCGCAATCCGTTCGGCGTCGGGCAGGGACGTGTCGATGCACTTGGCCAGATGGTCCCGCAAGCCGGGCGGCGAGGCCTTGGCGGCAGCGGCGGCCAGGATAACCCCGCCCACCAAATGCGGGTGGTCGGCCGCGACACAGCGCCCTATCCATTGCCCGAAAGCGTGGCCGAGGACGAACGCCGGACCATCGGCCACCCGTTCGATCACCGCCGCGACGTCGCTTGCGTAATCGTGCAAAGTCAGCCCGTCCAGCGGCCCGGTACTGCCGCACATGCCGCGCGGCTGGGGCCGGATGACGCGGAAGCCCTCGGCGGCGAACATCCCGGCGATTTCGTCGAAATCTTCAGAATCGCGGGAGGAAGATGGCAACAGCACCAGCGCATCTCCCGCGCCGGAGTCTGGTTCATCCAGGATTGTGTCAATCGACACATCCCCGTAGGCGACGCAGAACCGTCGGCGTTGGGTCATCTGTTTTCCACCCCACGTGTTTGAAGGGCAGTCTAGACCCCGGCGTTGCTGGACGGAACCCGGGCTGGACATTCCGTCGTGCCGTTCGTCCCGGCAGCGAGCCTGACGACGGGCGTTTAGCAACTGTTCCTAATTCAGCCGCCGCAGCGCCGCGAAGGGGTGTGGTTCGGGATCTTCCTCTATCTCCGGCATCTCCATCCCTGGCATTCTGGGATACGGGTCCAAAGCGAGTCCGAGTTGTTCCGCTGCCGCTTCTCCCAGGTCGATCATATTGCCCTCGAACGGGATTTCATCGTCCGATTCGGGATCGACGTCTTCGGACTCCTCCCCGGCGGGCACGAAGCGGACCTGAAACACGTCCTCGATCGCGGCATCGAACTCTTCCAGGCTTACGACGCAAATCTGGGTGACAGTAGCGCGCAGCACACCGCGCGCCAGCACCTTGTCGCGACCTTCCCGGATCAAATGGAACACGCATGACAGTGTCAGCACCGCCGGAAGGTTCATGCGTTCGGCCAGTGCCGTGCGTTCCGCCGGTTTGGCCTCTACCGTCATATCCAGTCCCAAGGTTCCGATCCGGTCCAGCGACAGCGGACGGTGAAATTCCGGTGTCATCGCGCGGCCTCCTCCGCAGGCAGGAAATGGATTTTCCCGGTTGCCAGGGTTTCGATGGCCTGACTGTCCAGGTGCAGGGCCTGGGCACGGGCGATCCGAGCCAAAGCTGGCGCCGCGTTCGCGGGCGGTTCGGCGCCGCGCCACAGATTGCGCGCCAGCGCGGTGGCCAGGGCGGCGGAATCGTCCCACGCCGCCGCATAAGCCGCGCTGCGCCCGTGAAACGCCTCCCACATTGCTCGGTTTCGCTTACCCACCGACATATCGCCGACGCCCATTTCCCGCAGATTTGTATCCATATCCAGGAACATGGCGTCGAACACTGCCTGGGCCAGGACAGGGCCGGGGTCAGGGGCGCTGCTCAGCCGGCGGATCGTCAGGTAAACATAGAGGCCGATGGCATCGAACCGGCCATCCAGCGTGTCGGGGACAGCCAGCGTGGCGTAGATATAGGGATCGCGCGCGGCGGCCACGGCCGAACCGTAAAGTTCGAAAGCCGCGCGTTCGTGCTTGTCGCGTCTGCGGAGGAAACCGGCCAATCCTGCCTCGTGATGCTCATTGACACGGCCGGGCTGGCCGTGACACGCAGCTATAGATAACACCGGCCGACGATCCAACCAGCCGGACATCAGAAATCGCGGGATAAATCAGTTGCCATCTTTGACCGCCCTTCGTCCGGCCCGCAAACTGCTTCTGGCGGCCTGTCTGGTTTTGTCGTCGTGCGGATGGCTGGAGCCGCCGCCGCAGGTGCGCGGCAACCGCGTAGACGCGGACGCGCTGTCAGAGCTGACCCTTGGTACCTCGACGAAAGCCGATGTCGCAGCGGTGATCGGTTCCCCGACCGCGCATGACACGTTCGATGAGAATGTCTGGCTTTATATCAGTGAAGTCACCCAGAACCGGATCGCGAACACGCAGGCGGAACTGGATCAGAACGTCGTGGTGGTGCAATTCGACGACAAGGGTGTGCTGAAATCGATCAAGAAGCTGAGCAAAAGCGATGCCCTGCCGGTCACCGTCATTGCCCGCACGACCCCATCGCCTGGAACCGAGGCGTCCTTCCTGCAGCAGTTGATGGGCAATATCGGCCGGTTCAACCCGATGGCTGGCCTTGGCAATACAACAGCCGGCCCGAACGGGTCGGGTGGTGCGCCGACGAACTCTGGCAACTGACGGTCTTACAGCGTGACAACCGCCGGGGCAGCTTTCCCGGCATCCCGAACGGTCTTGCCGCCCTGGCCAGATCCATGGCCACGGGCTGCCGTGTCCTCCCACCCCTGCAACAGGTCATCGATCATGGACGTTTCTCAACCCGCCGTTCTGTCAGCCGCCGACTCCCTGGCGTTGCGTTATGGCGCCGCCGCGCCGCCGGCTGGCCCGTGGAACGAGCACATCTCTTTGCTGCTGTCGCACCGGTCTGTTCGCGGCTATCGCCAGGACGCCCTGCCGGCCGGTACGCTGGAAACACTGATCGCCGCCGCGCAGTCGGCCGCCACCAGTTCCAACCTGCAGACCTGGTCGGTTATCGTAGTGTCCGATCCGGATAAAAGGGCTGCCCTTGCGAAGGTCGCGGCGAACCAGAAGCATATCGAGCAATGCCCGCTGTTCCTGGTTTGGGTCGCCGATCTCTCCCGCAATCAGCGCCTGGGTGCGGAGGAGGGGCTGACGCTGGAGGTGATCCCGTATCAGGAAACCTTCCTGGTGGCGGCGATCGACGCGGCGCTGGCGGCACAGAACGCCACCGTCGCGGCCGAGTCGCTGGGTCTGTCCTGTGTGTATATAGGCGCGCTGCGAAACAACCCGCCGGAGGTCGCGCGCATCGTCGGTTTGCCGCCGGGCGCGTTCGGTGTGTTCGGCATGTGCGTTGGCTACGCCTCGGCGGTCGGTGCGACAGAGGTGAAGCCGCGGTTGCCGCAGGATGTCGTCATCCACTACGAAGTCTATGATTCGACAGGTGAATCCGCTCATCGCAAGGCGTACGACGGGCTGCTGGAGTCGTTCTCCGCGCGTCACGGGATGGCGATGGACACCTGGACCAAACGGGTGATTCACCGGATGGGAAAGCTGGCCGCGCTGTCGGGCCGCGAGAGGATGGTGGCGGCGCTGAACGCCATGGGGTTCGGGCTGAAGTAGGTTTGCCGCCGCCGTCGGCCGGTGACGGCTCGTCCGAAGCGAAATCGGACGATGCCGCGGCCCGTCAGGCGCCCGGGTCGGCACCTGACGCGCGGAAAGTCACCGCCCGGATCAGGCGTGAACGGCGCCGTGCGGCTGTGCCGCTGGGGTTTGCGGGGTAGAGTCGGAGATCATGTCCGGCCCCAGGCGCGACTGATGCCAAGCCTGATAGCCCAGTACCAATGCGAAGATAGCCATGACGCCAATGGTCATCGCGAGATAAAGCATACTTCCGGTTGTCATTGTCCGCTCCGCCGAAAATGGTCCCCCAAGTTATCGGCGGCGGTTGGCGGGCGGACATTGATCCAGATCAAATTCCCCCGGGCGTTCAATCGAAGCCGATAAAGCCCTCCATCGACCCGATCGGCGGGGCGGCTTTCAGCGCCGCGATGCTTGGCACCGGCCGCGCGGTGCGGGCGTCGCCTGCCAGCAAGGCCTCCAGTTCCGCGGCGACCCGCAGCACCAGCGCATCGCCGCCCCTGGGGCCCACGATCTGCAAGCCGAACGGCATGCCGTTGCGATCGAGCCCGACGGGCAGCGAGAGCGCGGGGTGCCCCACCAAGGTTACGGCATAAGCCATCGCCAGCCAGTGGAAATAGGTCCGGGTCGGCTTGCCGTCGATCTCGGCCGGATACAGTTCGCGCCAGGATCGCGGGCTGACGGTGATCGCAGGTGTCAGGATGACGTCGTGATGGTCGAAGAACGACTGCCAGCGGTGATAGATCGCCGTCTGCAAGGTGAAACCGCGCGCTACGTCCTCGGCTGAGTAGCGCAGGCCTTCCTCGACGTTGGCCCGTACGTTCGGGCCAACCAGATCCGGGGTCTTGCGGGTTTTCTCCAAATGGGAGGCCAGGAAACCCAGGGCGCGCAGAATTTCGAACGCCTCGTCGGTGCCTGTGCAATCCGGCGTGGTGTTTTCCGTCCGGGCGAATACGTGACGGAACAGGCCGGTCTTTTCGGCGAATACCTCGGCGATGTGCTTTTCGGTCGGTGCGAACCCGAAATCCGGAGTTAGCGCGACCCGAAGCGTGGAGAGGTCGATCCGCGCCGGCGGATAGAAGTCGCCTGGTTTCCGAACCGTCAATCCATGGATCGTGGTTGCCAGGGGATCGGACCCGTCGTCGCCGATCATGCCGCTTAGCAGCAGGGCCGTATCCGCGACCGTGCGCGCCATCGGCCCCAGTACGGGTAAGCCGCTCCAGCCATGCGGGCGGCGTTCGGTTGGTACCAGGCCGGGGGTCGGGCGGAACCCGACGATGCCGCAGAAAGCCGCCGGGTTGCGAAGTGATCCACCGGTGTCGGAGCCCTGGCACAGCGGCGCCATGCCAGTCGCCAGGGCCACCGCCGATCCGCCGGACGAACCGGCGCAGGACTTTGTGGGATCGAATGGGTTACCGGTGGCGCCATACACCGCGTTGCGGGTGTTGGCGCCGGCGCCGAATTCCGGCGTGTTGGTCTTGCCGATCACGATCGCGCCAGCCGAACGGATGGCCTTGGTCACGCGGCAATCCGCCAGCGGCACGTTGTCGCGGAACAGCGGGCTGCCGAACGTCGTGCGCAGGCCTTCCGTCGGTTCCAGGTCCTTGATGCCGATCGGCAGGCCGTGCAGCGGCGGCAGGGTGTCACCCCGCATCGCCGTCGCATCGGCGGCCTTCGCCGTTGCGCGGGCCCGATCGAAGTCGCGCGCCACCATGGCATTGACGGCCGGGTCCACCGCCTCGATCCGGGCGATGCAGCTTTCCAGCAATTCCGCCGAAGAAAGCTGTTTTGTCCCGATTAGCCGCCGAGCCTCGACGGCGGTCAGTTCGCAGGGTTCCATGGCTTAGTACCCCAGCGCCAGACCGTCTTTGCGCGGGTCCGACCCGCCCACCAGCACGCCGCGATCGTGGTCGATCCAGATCGCCTGGCCGCCGCCGTGGGGGCGTTCGGTGGGTTCGGGCACGTGGCCCATCGCCGCCAGCTTGCGGACCAGATCGTCTGGCACGCCGCGTTCGACCTGCACCTTGCCGCCGTAGGGGAATACGCGGAACAGGTCCATCGACTGCTGGATGTCCAGCCCGTATTCCAGGAAATTGGTCAGGAACCAGGACTGCCCGACCGGCTGGTAATGCCCGCCCATTACGCCGAACGGCATAACCGCGCGGCCGTTCTTCATCACCATCCCCGGGATGATCGTGTGCATCGGGCGCTTGCCGCCGGCGATGCAGTTCGGGTGGCCGCGTTCCAGGCGGAAGCCGAAGCCGCGATTTTGCAGCATGACCCCGGATTCGTGCGCCAGGATGCCGCTGCCGAAATTCTCGAACAGCGAGTTGATGAAGCTGCAGGCATTGCCGTCCTTGTCCACGACGCAGAGATAAACGGTGTCTTTGTGCGGCGGCAGGACCGATTCCCCGGCGCGCGGCAGGTCGCGCATGGCCACGGTGTCGCTGATCAAGGCGGCCTGGGCGCTTAGATAATCGGGGCTCAGCAGCTTGCTTACCGGCACATCAGCCGCGCCGGGGTCGGCCAGGAACGCGTCGCGGTCGCGGTAGGCCAACCGAGCGGCTTCGATATGGCGGTGGGCGCGGAGCAGGCCGGACGCGCCGTCTGGGGCGGTGGGCTTGTTGCCCAGCATACCCAGCATCATCAGGACCAGGAGGCCCTGGCCGTTGGGCGGGCACTGATAGACGTCATAGCCCTTCCAGTTCAGCGTGACCGGCTCGACGAATTCCGCGTTGTGCAGGCTGTTGGCAAAGTCTTCCTCGGTTTGCAGGCCGCCACGTTCGCGCAGCGTCGCGACGATGTCGGCCGCCACGGGGCCTTCGTAAAACGCCTTGGCGCCGTGTTTGGCGATCTGGCGCAATGTCTCGGCCAGCGCCGGCTGCTTGAACATATCGCCGACTTCAGGGGCCTTGCCGTTCGGCAGGAATGGGGTCGCGCCGCCCTTGCGCAGTTTCTCGACGCTGCGCGACCAGTCCCAGGACACTTTGGGGTGTACCGGCCAGCCTTCCTCGGCGAAGCGGATCGCGGGTTGCAGCAGTTCGTCCAGGCCCTTGCGGCCATGGGCCTTGACCAGCGTTTCCCATGCGCTGATTGCGCCGGGGACGGTGACGGCGTGGGCCGAGGAATTCTCCATCGCCCTGATCTGACGGCTTTCGTACCAATCGATATTGGCCGCCGCGGGTGCCCGGCCGGACCCGTTCAGGGCATAGACCTTGCCGGTTCCGGCTGGGGCATAGAGGCAGAAGCAGTCGCCGCCGATCCCGGTGGATTGCGGTTCGATCACGCATTGGACAGCCACGGCGGCCACCGCGGCGTCAAGCGCATTGCCGCCGGCCTTCAGGACATCCAGCGCCGTCAAGGTCGCGGCCGGCATGGACGTTGCCGCCATCCCATGAGTGGAATAGACCGGGCTGCGGCCGGGAAGCTGGTAATCGCGCATGGTAGTCCTCGGGTCGGGGTCAGCGAAACAACCACACTATCCCGGGCGATCGCCGAGGCCAACGCGGGAGGACGCAAATCATGGACCAAATCGAATACGCAGACTTCGAGGCTGTCGATATTCGTGTCGGCACGATCGTCAGCGCCGAACGGTTCCCCGAAGCGCGCAAACCGGCGTTCAAGCTGACGATTGATTTCGGCGGGGAGATCGGGGTGAAGAAATCCAGCGCGCAACTGACGGTGCATTACAAGCCGGACCAGTTGATCGGGCGGCAGGTGTGCGCCGTGGTGAATTTCCCACCCCGCCAGATCGGTCCGTTCATGAGCGAGGTGCTGACGCTGGGAATGCCGGATGAGGATGGGGCGGTGGTGCTGGTGCGCCCGGACCTGCGGGTGCCGAACGGGGGGAAGCTGTTTTAGGGGCGTTTCGGGGCGGCGTCGCGGCGCTGGCTGGCATGATCCGGTGGCGTCCTGGCCGGGGGTAGTGGACACGAGGGCATCGTGACATCATGATGTCGTGATGTCAGATCATTCAGGCAGTCGCCTGCCGCTGTATGTCCAGGTGGAGGACGCACTCACCGCCCGTATCGCAAGCGGGGCACTTCCGGCCGGCTGTCAGTTACCGTCGGAAGAAAGTCTTGTCGATGAGTTCAACGTCAGCCGGACGACCATCCGGACGACCATCCAAAATCTGATCCGGCTGGGGCTCGTTGAAATCCGCCGGGGTAAAGGAACCTTCGTCGCCCGGCCTAAAATCATCCCGGAACTGACAGAGCTGACCGGCTTCGTTGAGGATATGCAGGTCCTTGGTCGCCACGCGACGGCCCGGGTGCTGGCTAAGAAGGTCGTCCCGGCGAGCGCTTCGGTGGCTCGGCAGCTTGCGCTTCCATGCGGAACACCGGTCGTGCAAATCCATCGCGTCCGGTTGGCCGATGGTGTGCCGCTGTCGTTCGATGAGACCTATCTGCCAGAAGCATTGGGGCGGAAGGTCATGGCCGACGACCTTGAGTCGGAGCCGATCTTCTCGCTTCTTGAACAGAAATACAGCACGCCGCTGGTGGAAGCCGAATATCAGATGGAGGCATCGATTGCCGATCCGGATGTGGCCACCGCGCTCGCGGTCTCGGTCGGCAGTCCCATTTTTCTGATCGAGCGCACGTCCTATTCCACCAATCATCAGCCTGTCGATTACGAGAAGCTGCACTACCGAGGCGATTACATACGCTTCAAGACCCGCTTAGCCAGGGGGGCGCCGAAACGCCCGACCGGTGCTTAGATGGGTGTTGGTACCATCCCCTGGTTGTTCGGAATTTCGCTCGGCGCAAGCGCGCTGGGCGGCATGCTGGGCATGGCAAGCGGCATTTTCATCGTGCCAATCCTGACGGTTTTCGGCCATATCGACATCCATGCCGCTATCGGCGCCAGCATTGTCTCGGTCATTGCCTGCTCCTGCGGCGGCGCGGCACCTTTTCTTAAGGGGCGCCTCACCAACATCCGGCTCGCGATCGTTTTGGAAACCGCCACGACGCTGGGCGCGCTGACCGGGGTACTTCTGGCCGGCATAGTGCCGGTCCCGGTCCTGTTCTTCATTTTTGCGGCGGTGCTGCTGGTCTCGGCGAAGCAGATGATGTCGCGCCGTCGGGAGCATCTGGCGATGGTTTCGGCGTCCACCCCAACGACATGGATACGCAGGTTGGATTCCAGTTATCCCGATCATGCCCGGGGGCAGGATATTCACTACCGGGTCGATCGGCTGCCGATGGGTCTTGGGCTGATGTATGGCGCGGGGCTTGTTTCCGCGCTTTTGGGCATTGGCAGCGGGGTTCTGAAAATCCCGGCGATGGATACGGCGTTGCGGTTGCCGATCAAGGTTTCGGCCGCGACATCGAACTTCATGATCGGGGTGACGGCCGCGGCGAGTGCGGGGGCCTATTTTGTGCGAGGCGACATATCCCCCTCGGTCGCTGGGCCGGTTGCTCTGGGGTCTGTTGTGGGGGCCATCTTGGGCGCGCGCGTACTCATGATCGTCTCGAACGAGAAAATCCGCCTGTTGTTTGTCGTGGTTCTGGTCGTACTGGCAGTGGAGATGCTGTTCAGTGCGTTCGGCATTCATTTAGGAGCTTCGGCATGAAGGTGCCTGGCGAAAATACCAGGCTGGCGTTGCTCGATCGGCAGCTTGCTATACTGTTGAGCTACGGCACGTTGGCTGCCTCGGCCGTCATCATGGTCGGATTGGTGTTGCCCCTGTTTTCGTTGCCGTCTGCTATCGGACATGTGCCGGTGGTGACGGTTGGGGTGGCCGGTATCATCCTGCTGCCCGTAGTGCGTGTTCTAATGATGTGTCTCTCATTTCTTCATGCGCGGGACTTTATCTTTGCTGGCATTGCTTGCTTTGTGCTGGCCATTATCGTCCTGTCGTTCGTCATCGGTGCAGTCACGGACTAGGAGAATTCGCTGCTGATTGCCTCGTCGATATGGCCGCGGACATGGGACAGCTTGGTTCGAAATCGCAAACCAAGCCCAGCGGATTGCCCGTAACGTCGCGGCTCCTTCGCGAGCACGAGGTGCTGACGCTGGAGATGCCCGACAAGGATGGGGCGGATGTGCGGGTGCCGAGTGGGCGGAAATGTTTTAGGGCTGTGGGCCTTGATTTTTGCGGACAATATGTATCTCAAATGCGATACATATTGTGGCG
>JAKBCJ010000465.1 GCA_021807975.1 Pseudomonadota bacterium
GACCGCCAGTGCCTATCAAAACTACCGGGAACGCTGCCTGGACGCCGGGATGGATGAGTTCGTCCCCAAGCCGTTCACACGGCTGGCGATCGAGACGGCCCTGATGGCCGTGTCGCTTTAGCCGTGTCAATCCATCCGGGTGCGCTCTTGCTGGCCGGAGCCTGACGCCATGGGTCCGCGGTGGCGGCTGGGATGCGGCTGGATCACCTTGTTCGTGGTCGGCACCGATCTGTTTATCGTCTCCCCCTTGTTGCCACGCATCGCGGACGAATGGGGCCTTTCCGTCAGTACCGCCGGTCTTAGCGTGACGGTATTCTCGTTGACCTATCTGCTCGGTGCCCCGCTGTTCGGCCAACTGGCGGATCGGTTCGGGCGGCGCCGGACGCTGACCGCCTGCCTGCTGGGCTTCGTGGCGGCCAATTTGCTGACAGCGGCAGCAACCGGCTTCGGCTGGCTGCTGGCTGCCCGGATCGCGGCGGGTGCGGCAGCCTCGGGCGTTGCGCCGTCGATTTATGCCGGGGTGGGCGAGGCCGCGCCGCCAGCCCGCCGAGCGAGTTGGATGGCGATCGCGGTTTCGGGGCTGCTGTTGGCGTTGTCGGTCGGCACACCGGCGGGAACCATGGTCGCTTCCTATCTGGGCTGGCGCTCCCCGTTCGTGGTTCTGGGGCTGCTGAGCGTTGGCCTGGCAGCGGCGAACTGGCTGATTTGGCCAGCCGATCCCCGGCGCGGCGATTCCGCGGGGATTCGGCTGCCGGCACTGAACTACTGGCTTCTCGGGCGGCGGATGCTGCCGACCGTGCTGTGGGCGACCGCGCTGTACGGTGTCTATACCTACCTGGGCACCTGGCTGACGCTGGGCGGTGCCTCGGCCGGGCAGATCGCGCGCGCCATAGGGTTTTACGGCGCGGGCGCCCTGGTTGGCACGTTGCTGGGCGGGCAACTGGCCGACCGGTTCGGCACCCGGCGGACGATGACCGTCAGTGCGGCCGGACTTGCCGCCGGACTGGCGGTGCTGGGTGCCGGGGCTGACTCCGAGGCGTCGGTGGATATGCTGCTGCTGGTCTTGTCGGTCTTCGCGCAGTTCTATTTTCCCGCACAGCAATCCGGGCTGGCGCGCGACTTCCCCGAACGCCGGGCGCTGATGATGGCGTTGAACAACAGCGCGCTGTTTCTGGGCATCTCTCTGGGATCGCTGATCGGCGGCGAGGCCATGGCGCTGTCGGGCTTCAACGCCAACGCCGGGATATGTGCCGCGATCGCGGTGCTGGCGCTGGTGGCGATCCGGGCGAGCAACCCGCCCGCCCGGGCCGCGCTCTAGCCGCCGCCGTCGATCGTCAGTACCGTGCCTGTCGTGTAGCCGGAGGCCGGGCTGGCCAGGAAAGCCACCGCGTTACCAATCTCCCGCGGGGTGGCCGGGCGGCCGAAGGGCATGCTGGCGGACAGTTCGCGCCAGCGGCTTTCGTCGCCCCATTTCTCTTTGGCTTCCGCTTTCCGCAGCATTACCAGCCGGTCGGTTTCCACCGGGCCGGGGTTGATAGCCACGACCCGCAGACCATCGGCAGGCGCGCCCTTGCCCAGTGCCCGGGTGAATGCCATCAGCCCGGCATTGCCCGCCGCGCCGGCGATGTATCCGGTGGGAAACTTCTCGCCCGCCGCACCGATGACGTTGATGATCACGCCAGCCTTGCGCGCCTTCATCTGCCCATAGATCACCCGGCAGAACGAGATGTAGCCGAACACCTTCAGATCCCATGCCTGACGCCATTTGGCATCGTCGACAGACAGCACATCGCCGGGCGGAATCGCGCCGGCATTGTTGACCAGGATGTCGATCTCGCCCGCCTCGGCGGCGACTTTGCGGATGGCGGCGTCGCTGGACAGGTCAGCCGCGATGGTGCGGACGTTGACCTGCCGTTTGCCACGGAGTTCAGCGGCGGTGGCGTTCAGCAGTGCGGCGTCGCGCGCCACCAGGATCAGGTTGCAGCCTTCCTCGGCCAGCACCTCGGCAGCAGCCTTGCCGATGCCTTTCGAGCCGCCGGTAATCAGGACAGTCTTGCCCGCGAGTTGGAGATCCATCGTTACGCAGCCTTCTTGTCAGACGAATTCCGAATGCGGCAGGCATCGCCGAAAGCCGCGAAAATAGCAACACTGTGGGGGTTGGCGGCGAACGCCCATTCCGGGTGCCATTGTACGCCCAGAAGCCACCCCGGGGCGGAGGGCATGGCAACCGCCTCGATCGTGCCATCTGGCGCCCGGGCTTCAGCTATCAGGCCCTGCCCCAGCCGATCGATCGCCTGCCCGTGCAGGGAGTTTACCTGAATACTGCCGGCCTTCAGGATGCCGGCCAGACTGCCGGTGATGGCGATGGGGTGCTTGGGGCCATACCGGGTTTCATGCGGCCCCGGCCCGCCACGATGATCCTGCTTATCCGGCTGCGCATGAACCCGTTGGATCAGCGTGCCGCCCAGCGCCACGTTCAGTTCCTGAATGCCGCGGCAGATCGCCAGAACCGGGATGCCCCTGGCGATGGCGGCGCGGATCAGCGGCAGGGTGGTGGCGTCCCGCTCCAGGTCATGGGAATCGGGTGTTTCGCTTTCGCCGCCCTGATAGTGCCGGGGGTGGACGTTGCTGGGGCTGCCCGGCACCAGCAGCCCGTCGAGGCTGTCGAGCAAACCGAGCATCCCCTCACCGAGGGGTGGGATGAGGACCGGGAGGGCGCCGACGCCGTCCAGCACCGCCTTGGCATAGCGGGCTGGGGTTTGGTGGAAGGGCATCTCGGCGATGGTTTTGGCGCAGGCGGGAATGCCGACGATCATGAGCGGACAAACTCCGGGCGGGGGCGAAAGCGGTCGGCGATGACCGCACCGAACATGCCACAGAACATAAGCGCCGCCATGCCGCGCGGGGTGCCGTCGGTCAGAAGTCCGACCAGAAGGCCGGAGCTGGCACCGAGGCTAAACTGGAAGGTGCCCATCAGGGCAGAGGCGCTGCCAGCATGCGCCGAATGCCGTGATAAGGCGCCCGCCGTGGTATTGGCATTGTTGAAGCCCTGGCACCCGATCACCACCACCAGCGGGGCGACCACCGCCCAAACCACATGGATGCCGCTGAATGCGACAGCCAGCAGCACGGCTGTGCCGCAGAGCGACACGCGCGCGACCCAAGTTAGCATGGCGTCGAGGCCGAAGCGCGGCAGCAGGTGGGCGTTCAGTTGCGAGCAGGCCACCAGGGCCACCGCGCACAGGCCGAAAATCAGTGCGAAACCGGACGGGCTGAGACCGAACCCAAGCTCGAACACCGGGGAGCAGCCGGACAGATAGGCGAACATGCAGAACGTGCTGCAGCCGCCCATGACGGCGTGGGTCAGGAAGGTTTTTTCTTTCACGATCGCGGCATAGCGGGCGGCGAGGCCGGCGATGGGCAGGCGCAGACGGTGATCGGGCGGCAGGGTTTCCGGCAGCACCCGCCACGCGGTGACGACGCAGGCCGTGCCGTAGAATGCCAGCAGCCAGAAGATGAAGCGCCAATGGAGGAAGGTCAGGATCGCCCCACCGAGGGTGGGTGCGAGGATCGGGGCCACGCCCATGACCAGCACCAGCCGCGACATCATGATCGCGGCCGCCTGCCCCTCACTTAAATCGCGTACCACCGCGCGGGCGATGACCATGCCGGCCGAGGCGCCGAATGCGGCGATGGTGCGGAAAATCGCCAGCCAGGTGAGGCTGGGGGCCAGGGCGCAGCCGATGGTGCTGACGGTGAACAGCACGAAGCCGGCGATCAGCGGGATGCGGCGGCCGAACCGGTCGGACAGCGTG
>JAKBCJ010000466.1 GCA_021807975.1 Pseudomonadota bacterium
GCGGTTGTCGCCCCCGATACCGGGCTTCGGACCGCCTGCCGGATCAGCCATGTCTATCTGATGGACGTGCCGGACTATCCGCGTCCGCTGCTGGTCACCGACGCCGCCATCAACATCGCCCCGGACCTGATGGACAAGGCCGGGATCGTGCAGAACGCGATCAATCTGGCGCATGCGATCGGCATTCCACAGCCGCGCGTCGCGATCCTTGCGGCGGTGGAAACGATCAACGACCGCATGCAATCGACGCTGCATGCGGCGGCGCTGTGCAAAATGGCAGACCGGGGGCAGATCACGGGTGCGTTGCTGGATGGCCCGCTGGCGTTCGATAATGCCATCAACGAAGCCGCCGCGGCCGAAAAGGGGATCGTGTCCCCAGTAGCCGGCCGCGCCGATATCCTGCTGGTGCCCGACCTCGAAGCCGGCAACATGCTGGCCAAGCAACTGACGTTCATGGCCGGGGCGGAGGCCGCGGGGCTGGTGCTGGGCGCGCGCGTTCCCATCATTCTGACCAGCCGCGCGGACAGCTCGGGGACGCGGTTGGCCTCGTGCGCTTTGGCCGTACTGATGGTTCGGACGGGCACGACAGCATGAAGGGATCGATTCTTAGCCTCAACGCGGGCTCCTCCAGTCTGAAATTCGCCCTGTTCGATACCGAAGCCGACCTGAAAGCGACGGTGCGGGGCGAAATCGAGAACCTGGATTCCGAACCGCACATGATCGCGCGCGACGAAGCGGGCAGGGTGCTGACAGAAAAGCATCTGCCGGCCGGCTTCGATCTGGCGCTGCATACGCTGCTGGACTTCGCCGACGCCCATCTTGGACGCGATGGCTTGATCGCGGTCGGACACCGGGTTGTGCATGGCGGCGCGAACCATATTGGCCCCGAACCGATCACGCCGGAGTTGCTGACGGCGCTGGAAAGGCTGACACCGCTTGATCCGCTGCACATGCCCCAAAATCTGGCGCCGATGCGCCTGGTCGCCGCGGCGCGGCCCGGGCTGATGCAGGTGGCTTGTTTCGACACCGCGTTCCACCACACGATGCCAGCGGTCGCGACACGGTTCGCGCTGCCTCGCGCGGTCTCGGCCGATGGCGTCCGCCGCTACGGTTTCCACGGTTTGTCCTACGAATATATCGCCTCCTGCCTTGCAGAGGTTGCCCCGGCTTTGGCGGGCGGGCGGGTGATCGTCGCGCATCTTGGGTCGGGGGCCAGCCTGTGCGCCCTGAAGAACGGTGTCAGCGTCGAAACGACAACCGGCTTTAGCGCGTTGGATGGCCTGATGATGGCCACACGATGCGGCCTGCTGGATCCGGGGGTGTTGCTGTATCTCGGCCGCCAGGGATACAGCTTCGCCGATATAGAGGCGATGCTGTACCACAAATCCGGGCTTCTGGGCGTGTCCGGACTCAGCGGCGATGTCCGTACGCTGTTAGCGAGTAACGATCCGCATGCCGTGGAAGCCATCGATCTGTTCACCTATCGCATCGCGAGCCAGGCCGGCGCCCTGATCGCCGCGCTGGGCGGGCTGGACGGACTGATTTTCACCGCCGGCATCGGCGAGCACGCACCACCCATCCGCGCCGCCGTCTGCCAGCGGCTCGGATGGCTTGGCCTTCGGCTCGATCCGGTGGCCAATGCGGCCGGGGCGGGGCGGATCAGCACACCGGAAAGCGCGATCGACGTGCGCGTTATCGAAACGAACGAGGAAGTCATGATCGCCCGCCACACAAGTGCCGCGGTCCTTAACTCACCTACCTGAACGGAGATCCGAACATGTCACCGCCCCTCACAACCAGCCTGCGCGGCAAGCGCGGCCTGGTCGTTGGTATTGCCAATGACTCCAGCATCGCGGCCGGTTGTGCCCGCGCTTTCGCGGCGCAGGGTGCCACCCTGGCGGCGACCTATCTGAACGAAAAGGCTCTGCCGCATGTGCGCCCGGTGACCGACGCATTGGGCTGCGACCTGCTGCTGCCATGCGATGTCAGCGTCGCGGGCCAGTTGGAGGCGGTGTTCGAGAAGGTTCGCGCGACCTGGGGACGGCTCGATTTCCTGTTGCATGCCATCGCCTTTGCGCCAGCGGCCGATCTGCATGGCCGGGTAGTGGATTGCAGCGCGGCGGGGTTCGGCCTGGCGATGGACGTGTCGTGCCACTCGTTCCTTCGCATGGCACATTTGGCGGAACCGCTGATGCCGGACGGAGGCTGCCTGCTGACTGTCACGTTCTACGGGTCTGAACGGGTGGTCGCGAACTACAATTTGATGGGACCAGTCAAAGCTGCTTTGGAAAGCGCGGTTCGTTACACTGCTGCGGAACTGGGACCGAAACAAATCCGAGCGCATGCGATTTCTCCGGGACCGATCAGTACCCGGGCGGCGAGCGGGATCGCGCATTTCGACGCATTGCTGGTTGCCGAAGCCGCGGCGGCCCCGGAACACCAGTTGGTGGATATCGAAGACGTGGGCTCGCTGGCGGCATTCCTGGTGAGCGACGCCGCCCGTCACATTACCGGTACAATCGTCCCCGTGGACAGCGGCCAGCATCTTTTGGCCTGAACATTGGTTCGGCAGGGTTGTTTCGGGTCGGCCCCGGTCTAAAGTCAATCGACCGGCCAACGGTCAGCCAGTTCCCGAAAGTAACACAGACCATGGCAATGCCGTCCCCGGCCGTCCCGGTTCCCGTCGTGAACGATCAGGCGCCGCAAGGCTTGACAACCCGGGAGGCGCAGCGCCGCCTGCAAGCAACTGGCGCCAACGCCATGCCCGATACCAGCATGCATCCGCTGCGGATGGCGCTGGAAAAATTCTGGGCGCCGGTGCCGTGGATGCTGGAGGCCGCGGTCGTGCTGGAAGGCCTCCTGGGCGACTATGTTCAAGCCGCGATCATCGCTGGCCTGCTGATATTCAACGCGGTTCTCGGGCTGGTGCAGGAAAGCCGGGCGCAGGCGACGCTGGAGGCATTGAAGTCGCGGCTGGCATTGAATGCGTCGGTTCGGCGCGATGGCGCCTGGAAGATCATACCGGCGGCAGACCTGGTGCCCGGGGATGTGGTAAAGCTGTCGCTGGGCGCGGTGGTGGCGGCCGATGTGCATATCGTCGGCGGCGAGGTGCTGCTGGACCAGTCCATGCTGACCGGCGAGTCCATACCCGTCGAGGCCGGGGCCGGCGTGGCGGCCTATGCCGGGGCGTTGGTGCGGCGCGGCGAGGCGGTGGCTGAGGTGACGGCAACCGGGGTTCGCACCAAATTTGGCCGAACCGCCGAGCTTGTGCGCACTGCTCGGGTGGTCAGTTCGCAGCAAAAGGCGGTGCTGCGGGTGGTCCGCAATCTGGCCGGGTTCAGCGGCGCGGTCATCGTGTTGCTGCTGGTGTATGCCTACTTCCTGAAGCTGCCGCTGGCGGAGATGGTACCGCTGATCCTGACCGCGATTCTGGCGTCGATCCCGGTCGCCCTGCCGGCCACCTTTACCCTGGCATCCGCGCTGGGTGCGCGGGCGCTGGCGAAACGGAACGTGCTGCCGACCCGCCTGTCGGCCGTGGATGAAGCGGCCACGATGGATGTACTGTGTTCCGACAAGACCGGCACGCTGACGTGCAACGAGCTGAAAGTAACGACAGTTCAGCCGATGTCGGGCTTCGATGAGGCGCATGTTCTGGCGTTGGCGGCGCTGGCGAGTTCCGACGGTGGCCAGGATCCGGTCGATGCCGCGATCCGAACGGCGGCGGGTGCTGCGAAGGCGGCGGATACGCCCCGGCTGATGACGTTCACTCCGTTCGACCCAGCAACGAAAATGTCGGAGGCTTCCGAGATCGGAA
>JAKBCJ010000055.1 GCA_021807975.1 Pseudomonadota bacterium
GTGGCAGCGCACTCATTCCCTGACCACCACGACTACACACCTGCCGAACTGCAAGGCTTGCTTGAGGAAGCCGGGGAACGAGGCGCGATCCTGGTGACGACCCCTAAGGATGCGGTGCGGTTGCCATCTTCCATCCGGCCTCGGATCATGACGATAGGCGTGGGGCTGAAATGGGAGGATGAGCAGGCAATCGATCGGCTCCTGGCTGAGGTTATCGCCGGAAGGGACTGACTCGTGAGTTACTTTCCGGATGCACGATGTTGCCTTTGTACTCGATGTGGCTGGATGATGCGCTTGGCAATGGAGTTAGGCCTGATCGGCCTGATTTTTGGGTAACCTTTGGCCCGCATTTTGCGACGATCAGTCGCTGCGAGGCATCCGGAGGACGATGAGTATGTTTATCGCGATGAATCGCTTCAAGGTTTTCCCCGGCACCGAGGCCATGTTCGAGGAAGTTTGGGCCACCCGCGACACGCACCTGCCTAGCGTCCCGGGGTTCATATCATTCTATCTTTTGCGCGGACCAGCCCGCGACGATCATATTCTATATTCATCGCACACGACCTGGCGGGACAAAGCGGCATTTGAGGCGTGGACGCAATCGGAAGCCTTCCGCCAGGCACACCGAAACGCCGGAGGGAACAGGTCACTGTATCTCGGCCATCCTGAGTTCGAGGGCTTCACGGTCGTCCAGAGCGTCGAATAGCCGGTGTCCCCCTGCGCATAGAGGGAGTGCCTGCGTTAGCGCCATGGCCCGAGGCTTGCATTTACCATTCGGAAATGTGGATCATAACAGCATGGATCGTTGGGGCTTTCCGATGACGGTCGCCGTAAACGGGCGGATGGAACCATTTCCACGCAAGGCACGTCGCCGCCGGTTGCCTGAACCCGGGCCCCTACCTCGCGTTGGATGCCAGCGGCGGCACCGCTTGGTTCTATTGGCCACGGGACGCGGCCGCGGAAATAAACGCAGCCGCCATGCGCCACATGGGCCTGTGCCAACCGGATCCTCAGGCAGAATCCGGCACGGCGCAAAATGCCTCTGGCGTTGTCAAGGCGTCGCATCCGATGTTCCGGGTTGTTACCAAGGATTGAGGGACGTCACTTAATGCTCGCCTATTTTGTTCGACGGATCGCCGCTACAATACCGGTCGTCCTTTTGGTGGCTCTGTTCGTATTTAGCCTGCTTTACCTCGCGCCTGGCGATCCGGCCGCGATCATCGCCGGGGATCAGGCCACGCCGGCCGATGTGGACAGAATCCGTGCATCGCTGGGTTTGGACCGGCCGTTCCTGGTTCGGTTTTTCGATTGGTTCTGGCACGTCTTACACGGCGATCTCGGCACTTCTATCTTCACTAACCTGCCCGTCACTCATATGATTGCCCAGCGTATTGAGCCGACTTTGTCGCTGATGGCTCTGACACTGATACTGTCGCTGGGATGCGCGATTCCGATGGGCGTTGTCGCCGCATGGAAACACGGGACGTGGATCGACAGTGCTGTCATGATAACGGCGGTGCTGGGGTTTTCCACTCCGGTGTTCGTCATCGGCTATGTGCTGGCCTATGTCTTCGCATTGCGCCTGGACTGGCTCCCCGTCCAGGGATTCACACCCATCAGCCACGGCCTCGGGCCATTCCTGTGCAATCTCATTCTCCCTTCGGTCGCGCTGGGTTTGGTTTACATGGCGCTGATCGCCCGCATCACCCGCGCCACCATGCTGGATGTTCTGGCGCAGGACTATGTGCGAACCGCCAAGGCAAAAGGGGTCGGGCAAAGGGGCGTGCTGTTCCTGCATGCGCTGAAGAACGCGGCGGTGCCTATTGTCACGATCGTCGGGATCGGATTTGCCGCGCTGATTGGCGGCGCGGTCGTCACTGAAAGCGTGTTCGCGATCCCGGGCCTGGGGCGGCTGACCGTCGATGCGATTCTCCGGCGCGATTATCCAGTGATCCAGGGCGTCGTGCTGCTGTTCAGCTTCCTCTATGTGCTGGTCAACCTGGGCGTTGACCTCCTCTACACTCTGTTCGACCCGAGGATCCGCTATTGAGCTCCACTTCGCCCGAATTTGCAGCCGCCCCGGATCTTCCATCGATTCTACCCGCCCCGAAACAGCGCGGATCTGTAGCTGGCTTCATTTACCGCCACCCCACCATCGCGATCGGCGGCTGCCTTGTCGTCATGATGGTTTTTATCGCTGTCTTCGCACCTTATTTGGGCACGAAGGATCCAACGGCTCTGGCCCCGGCGCGCCGAACCCGCGAACCCTCCGCCCTGTACTGGTTTGGGACCGACATGCTGGGCAGAGATGTGTATTCGCGGGTGCTCTATGGCTCGCGCGTGTCGTTGCTGGTCGGATTTTCCGTGGCGTTCTGCGCGTCGGTCATTGGCACGGTGATCGGTCTGGTGTCGGGGTTTGTTCGCCAAATCGATGCCCTGATCATGCGGGTCATGGACGGTTTAATGTCCATACCGCCGATTCTGCTGGCAATCGCCCTGATGGCGCTGACCAGGGCATCGGTCCAGAACGTGGTCGTCGCTATCAGTATCGCAGAGTTTCCGCGCGTATCCCGGTTGGTACGCGGCATCGTGCTGTCGCTGCGTGAGCAACCTTATGTGGAGGCGGCGATTGCCTCGGGCACCCGGGCCCCTGTGATCGTCTGGAAACACATCCTGCCCAACACATTGGCACCGCTCATGGTGCAGGCCACCTTCATCTGTGCGTCCGCGATGATCACAGAGGCCACGTTGTCGTTCATCGGCGCGGGCACACCGCCGATCATTCCTAGCTGGGGCAACATCATGGCAGAGGGCCGGGCACTATGGCAGGTTAAACCCTATATCGTGTTCTTCCCTGCCATTTTTCTATCCATCACCGTCCTGGCGGTGAATCTGCTGGGCGACGGCCTGCGCGATGCGCTCGATCCGCGCCTGGCGAAGCGGATTTAGCCGATGGCCCTGCTCGAAGTCGAAAACCTCCAAACCCACTTCGGCACGCCAGATGGGGTGGTCAGAGCGGTGGAAGGCCTGTCGTTCCATATCGATGCAGGTGAGACCCTGGGGATCGTCGGCGAATCCGGATGCGGTAAATCCGTTACGTCGATGTCGATTCTCCGATTGGTTGCCGAACCCCCGGGCAAGATCGCCGGCAGCATCCGCTTTGAGGGCCGGGATCTGCTGAAGGTGTCGGAACAGGAAATGCGGGATATCCGCGGCAACGCGATCTCGATGATATTCCAGGAACCGATGACCAGCTTGAATCCGGTGATGACGGTCGGAAAGCAAATCGGCGAGACGGTGCGTTTGCACCAGGGCATGAATGCGCACGATGCCGAGGCGAAGGCGGTTGAGATGCTGGCGCTGGTGGGCATTCCAGCGCCGGGGCGGCGGGTAGGGGAGTACCCGCATCAACTGTCCGGCGGCATGCGCCAGCGTGTGATGATTGCGATGGCTCTCGCCTGTAACCCAAGGCTGCTGATCGCCGACGAACCGACCACAGCCCTGGATGTGACGATCCAGGCGCAGATACTGGACCTGATGCGGGACCTTAAAACCCGGTTGGGGTCTGCGATCATGCTGATTACTCACGATCTTGGCGTGGTAGCGGAAATGGCTCAGCGAGTTGTCGTGATGTATGCCGGCCGGAAGGTCGAAGAAGCGTCCGTGAACGAGATATTCGCTCACCCGCTGCATCCTTATACCCGCGGACTGCTGGGCGCCGTGCCGAAGCTTGGGTCTTCGCTGGACGAAGGGGGACGGAACAGACTTGCGGAGATTGGCGGGCTGGTGCCCAGTCTGAGAAAACCGATCGTCGGGTGCGCATTTGCCGGGCGTTGTTCTATGGTCACCGAAATCTGTCGGCGGATTGCTCCGGCGATCGAGTTGAAGGCACCGAACCACAGCGTAGCCTGTCACTATGCCGGGCAGGAGGTGACAGCATGATTTGTGACCGCCCCCTGCTGGAGGTCAACGCGCTCAAAAAGCACTTTCCGATCCGCGGCGGGCTGCTTGGGCAGGTCACCGCCAAGGTTTATGCCGTCGACGGCGTTACTTTTACCATCAAGCGCGGCGAAACCCTGTCGCTGGTGGGCGAATCCGGGTGCGGCAAATCGACCGTCGGCAAAGCGATCCTGCGACTATTCAATCTGACCGACGGCGAAGTCTATCTGAATGGCGAGCGTATCGACAATATGCCGGGCCATCGCCTGCGCATGATGCGACAGCGCGTTCAGGTCGTGTTTCAGGACCCGTTCAGCAGCTTAAATCCTCGTATGAAAGTACGCGACATCCTCGCGGAGCCGCTGCTGAACTTTGGCTTGGTCCATGGCCGCAAGGACCTGAAGGACAAGATCGAGACTCTGATGGACAAGGTCCGTCTGCCGCGCGATGCGATCGATCGCTTTCCGCATGAATTCTCCGGTGGACAGCGCCAGCGCATCGGCATTGCCCGGGCACTGGCCCCGGGTGCCGATCTGATTATTTGCGATGAGGCGGTTTCGGCGCTGGATGTGTCGGTCAAGGCGCAGATTATCAATTTGCTGGCCGATCTTCAGGACGAACTCGGCCTGGCGCTGCTGTTCATCAGCCACGACCTGGCAACCGTGGAGCACCTGACCCATCGGGTTGCGGTCATGTATCTAGGCAAGATCGTCGAACTGGCTGACCGGCGGGCGCTGTTTGCCGCAGCGCACCACCCTTACACGCGCGCCCTGCTATCGGCTGTGCCGGTGCCCGATCCGCTGGCGAAGCAGCAGAGGATCATTTTGAAGGGCGATGTACCGAGCCCTATCGATCCGCCTTCGGGTTGCCGGTTTCACACGCGCTGCCCATTCGCTTTCGATCGCTGCCGATCCGAAGAGCCCGTGCTTAATCCAGTCGCCGAGGGACACCTGTCCGCCTGTCATCTGGCGTAGGAATGCCGGGGGACTGGACACTCCGTCCCCCGGTCAGCGATTCCGGTCGGTTATCGAGCCAGCGGACGGTATTTGATTCGATGCGGTTCCGTGGCATCCGCGCCCAGGCGTCGGCGCTTATCTTCTTCATAGGCCTGGAAGTTCCCTTCGAACCATTCGACGTGGCTATCGCCCTCGAACGCAAGGATGTGAGTCGCCAGCCGATCCAGGAACCAACGATCATGGCTGATGATAACCGCGCATCCGGCAAATTCCGCCAGCGCTTCTTCCAATGCACGTAACGTATCGACATCCAGATCGTTTGTCGGCTCATCGAGTAGAAGCACGTTGTGCTCGACTTTCAGCATCTTGGCGAGATGAACGCGGTTGCGCTCGCCCCCCGACAAGATACCGACCTTCTTCTGCTGATCGGAACCTTTGAAGTTGAACGCCGCCACATAAGCGCGTGATTGTACCGCGCGCTTCCCCAGGTAGATGACTTCCTCGCCGCCAGATACCTCCTGCCACACGGTCTTATCCGGATCGAGACTGTCGCGGGACTGATCGACGTAGCCAAGTTTCACCGTATCGCCGATCCGCATGCTTCCTTCATCCGGCTGCTCCTGCCCTGTGATCATCCGGAACAGAGTGGTCTTACCCGCACCGTTCGGCCCGATCACGCCGACGATACCGCCGGGAGGAAGCTTGAAATTCAACCCGTCGATCAGGATGTTGTTGCCATAGCCCTTACGCAGATTCTCGGCCTCGATCACGATATTTCCCAGCCGGGGCCCGGGCGGGATCACAATTTCCGCGACGCCCGACGCCAGTTCCTGGGACTTCTGCAACATCTCTTCGTATTTCGCGATACGGGCGCGGCTTTTGGTCTGTCTGGCACGAGGCGAAGCGGCGATCCATTCGGATTCCGCCGCGAGTGCACGCTGCCGCGCGCTTTCTTCCTTTTCTTCCTGCTGCAGGCGTTTCCGCTTCTGTTGCAGCCACGATGAATAGTTACCCTCAAACGGGTAACCGCGGCCGCGCTCCAGTTCGAGCATCCAGCCGGTAACGTTATCTAGAAAGTAACGGTCATGGGTGACGACCATAACGGTACCGGCATAATCGCGCAGCGTGTGCTCCAGCCAGGCGACGCTTTCGGCATCCAGATGGTTGGTTGGCTCGTCGAGCAGCAGAAGATCGGGCTTTTCCAGCAACAAACGGCAAAGCGCGACGCGGCGGCGTTCGCCGCCCGATAGTTTGGCAACCGACGCTTCGGCGGGCGGGCAACGCAAGGCATCGAGGGCAATTTCGACCTTGCGATCCAGTTCCCAGCCATCCTGTGCGTCGATCTTCTCCTGCAGGTCGCCCTGCTCGGTTAGCAGCGCATTCATTTCGTCGTCGTCCATCGGTTCGGCGAACCTGGCCGAAATCTCATTGAAGCGGGTTAAGGCGACTTTCAGGTCGCTAAATGCCTCCTCGACATTCTCCCCAACGGTCTTGGTCGGATCGAGGGGGGGTTCCTGGGCCAGATATCCCACGGTCGCGCCCGGTGCCGCCCAAGCTTCGCCGCCATATTCTGTTTCAATGCCCGCCATGATCTTCATCAACGTGGATTTGCCCGCCCCGTTGACGCCCAGCACACCGATTTTGACGCCGGGAAGAAAGGACAAGGTGATGCCTTTGAAGACTTCCCGACCGCCAGGAAACGCCTTCGTCAAATCCTTCAACACATAGACATATTGATAGCTGGCCATGATCCGTCGCTTCGCTGTTTGTGGGGGTTCTACCCCGCCTTCGGGCTATTGGATAGCAAACTTCGGTCGATGCGCGAGGCAGCCGGGGCCGTTGAACAGAACCCGGGGTTAACGACATCCGGACGTTCCCGCGTCCTGTCGCCGGCCAGCGCGACGCCAGGCGTCGTTTGCACCGGTTCCCGTCCGATCCACGCCGTCCTACATAGGCGTGCATGGTCCCAGAGCCGGGGCTCAAGAACTGCCAGCCCCGAGAATACCTTGCCGCCACGTCCCGGAAGGGCCCCGATACCGCCTCGAAGAACCGCCCGCTTATGGCCAGCGGACCTCGGGCGGCAGGCTCATCAGGATCGCGTCCACGTTGCCGCCTGTTTTCAGGCCGAACAATGTCCCTCGGTCGTGGATCAGATTGAATTCCACATACCGTCCGCGCCGGATCAACTGATGGTCGCGTTCCTCGGCGGTCCATTCCTGGCCCATGCGTCGGCGGACGATTCGCGGATAGGCCTCCAGGAACGCCTCTCCCACGTCGCGGGTGAAGGCAAAATCGGCATTCGCGTCGCCGGTGAAATGATGGTCATAGAAGATACCCCCGGCGCCGCGCGGCTCATTCCTGTGCGGGAGGAAGAAATACCGGTCGCACCACGCCTTGAAGCGGTCATAGTAGTCCGATCCGTGCCGGTCACAGGCAGCTTGGAAAGCCGCATGGAACTCCGCGGCATCCTGCCTGGCGGGATCGGTATCCAGCCGCATCGGGGTCAGGTCGCCGCCGCCGCCGAACCAGCCCTTGGTGGTGACCAGCATCCTGGTGTTGAAATGGGCCGCCGGCACCAGCGGGCTTTGCATATGTGCCACCAGACTGATGCCACTCGCCCAGAAGCGCGGGTCCTCCGCCGCTCCGGGAATTTGGACTCTGAAATCCGGGCTGAATTCGCCCCAGACGGTCGAGACGTTGACGCCGACCTTTTCGAACACCCGCCCCTTCATCGTGCTGATCACCCCTCCGCCGCCAGCCTGGCCATCCTCGGTGGGGCGATCCCAGGCTGTACGTTGAAAACGTCCGGCTGGCTGATCCCGAAATGGACCATCGCAGTCGTCCTCGATTGCCTCGAACGCGGCACAGATACGGTCGCGCAGCGACTCGAACCATGCTTTGGCAGGGGTTTTCAGTGTCTCATGGAGTACGGTAGGCGGAATTTCGGTCATCGGGGGCTTGTTCCTGCGCGGCAGTCGGGATAACCCCCTGCTGTCAGCTTGTTGCAGAGGGAAGGGCCAGTCTCTAGACTGCGCCAAACGCCGCTGTCGGGGCAACCCGTCGTGCAACAAGGTGGCGTTCCGGGCCGGTCGCAGGGCTGGCTCGCGGTCAGACGCGCCCGCGGCTTGGCCGAACCGGTAATTCGAGGGAAAGTATGGCTGATTCGTCCGCCGCCGCCCATCACGCTACCCCAGACGGGGTGACAAAGCGCGATCTGCTGCAACTCATCGCCGGCGCTGGCGCCGCGATCGGGGCCGGGGCCATCGCATGGCCTCTTATCGACTCCATGAATCCGTCCAAGGATGTGCTGGCGTTGTCGTCCGTCGATGTCGATCTCGCCCCCGTTGTCGAGGGGCAGGGGATCACCATCGTCTGGCAGGGCAAGCCGATTTTCGTCCGCCATCGCACCGCGAAAGAGATTAAGGAAGCGCAGGACGTTAAACTCGCCCAGTTGATCGACCCGACACTGGGTCTGGACAATGAACGGGTGAAGGCCGGCCACGACCAATGGATCGTCCTGATCGGTATATGCACCCATCTGGGCTGTGTGCCGCTGGGCAATAAGCCGTCCGATCCGCGCGGTGAGTGGGGCGGCTGGTTCTGCCCGTGCCATGGCAGCCAGTACGATACGTCCGGGCGAGTGCGTCATGGGCCCGCACCGCTTAATCTGGCGCTGCCGCCTTACGCATTCGAATCCGACACCAAGATCAAGGTTGGCTGATCAGCCTTCCGACCCGCCACAGGGAAACAATCATGGCCGGCCTGAACAAGAGCGAATTCGCCAATCCGGTGATAAACTGGATTGACACCCGTCTGCCCATCTTCACGATGATGCAGAAGGAATACGGGGTTTTCCCGACGCCGAAGAATTTCAACTACTTTTGGAATTTCGGTGCGTTGGCGATGGTCAACCTGATGATCATGATCATCACCGGGATTTTCCTGGCGATGAACTACCAGCCGAACACGCAACTGGCGTTCGATTCCGTCCAGCACATCATGCGCGATGTGAATTATGGGTGGTTGATCCGCTACGTTCACCAGAACGGCGCGTCGATGTTCTTCATCGTCACCTACATCCACATCTTCCGGGGCCTGTATTACGGGTCCTATAAGACGCCGCGTGAGTTGCTGTGGATGCTGGGGGTGGTCATCCTGATCCTGATGATGGCAACCGCGTTCATGGGGTACGTGCTGCCGTGGGGCCAGATGTCCTACTGGGGCGCTACGGTGATCACCAACCTGTTCTCGGCGTTCCCGGTTGTCGGCCCGAAGATCGTGACCCTTCTGTGGGGGGGCTTCAGTGTCGATAATCCTACCTTGAACCGGTTCTTCGCGCTGCATTATCTGCTGCCGTTCGTGCTGGTTGGCGTGATCTTCCTGCATGTGGCCGCGCTGCACATCACCGGGTCCAACAACCCTCTGGGCATCGACGTCAAGACCCCGCAGGACACGCTGCCATTCCATCCCTATTATACGGTCAAGGACAGCGTCGGGATCTGCGTCTACCTCATCGTGTTCTCCGCCCTGGTGTTCTTCGCCCCGAACTATCTGGGCGACCCGAACAACTTCATCCCGGCAAATCCACTGGTGACGCCAGCCGATATCGTGCCCGAATGGTACTTCCTGCCATTCTACGCGATCTTGCGATCGGTCCCGAACAAGCTGCTGGGCGTTTGCATGATGTTCGGTTCGCTGCTCGTCATGTTCGTGCTGCCGTGGCTGGATACGTCCCGCGTGCGCAGTGCCCGATTCAGGCCGGTCTATAAGTGGTTCATTCTGCTTTGGGTGGTCGCGGTCCTCGTCCTTGGTGTGTGCGGTGCCCATAAGCCGGAAGGAATCTGGGTTATCCTTAGCCGGGTCTGCGCATTGTATTATTTCCTGCATTTCCTGGTGATCATGCCGGTCGTCGGCAAGCTGGAGCGGCCGTTGCCGCTGCCGGAAAGCATCAGCAAGCCGGTGCTGGGTGGCCGTGGCGGCGGACCGATGCCCGCGGGTGCAACCGCCAAGCCGATGGAGAAAGCGTGATGGGCAAGCTGCGTACAATCCTGGCCGGCGTGTTCGCCGCCGGCCTGCTCGCCGCGCCGGTTGTCGCGGAAGAAGACTCCGCGATGCCCAACCTGAACTGGAGCTTCGACAAGATCTTCGGTACATACGATCTCGCCGCGGCTCAACGCGGATTTCAGGTCTATTCGAACGTCTGCTCGAACTGCCATTCGATGAAGCTGATGCACTACCGTGACCTCTCGGGCATCGGGTTGGAGCCGGCGCAGATCAAGGCGATTGCCGCGGGTGTTACGGTCCCGCAGGGCGTTGACGACCAGGGCGCACCAAAGGACGGCCCGGCCACGGCGGCAAGCCAGTTCAAGTCGCCATTCGCCAATGACCAGGCGGCGCGCGCGGCCAACGGCGGGGCGCTGCCTCCCGATCTGTCGCTGATCGTCAATGCCCGAGAGGGCGGTCCCAACTACATTTACGGCATCCTGACGGGGTTCGTCCCGGCGCCGGCCAGTTTCAAAATGCAGGACGGGATGTACTACAACAAGATGTATCCCGGACATCAGATCGGCATGCCGCAGCCGCTTCAGGATGGTACCGTCGAATACACCGACGGCACCAGCAACAGCCTGGATCAGGAAGCGCATGACGTCGTGACATTCCTGTCCTGGGCTGCGAACCCCGAACTGGTGGAACGCAAGCAGATCGGCGTTCGCGTCATTCTGTTCCTGGTGTTCATGACCGGCATCACCTATGCCGTGAAGCGTAAAATCTGGTCGGACGTGCATTGATCTCATGACCCAGCCCGTTATCGGCATTATCGGTGGCTCTGGCCTGTACGATATCGACGGGTTGGAGGATAAGGTTTGGCGGCGGGTCGAAACCCCTTGGGGCGATCCGTCCGACGAACTGCTGTTCGGGCGACTCGGTGGTGTTGAATGCGTATTCCTGCCCAGGCATGGGCGTGGGCACCCAACATCACCGACGCATCTAAATTACAGGGCGAATATCGACGCCTTGAAGCGGTCGGGTGTAACCGATGTGCTGTCGCTGTCCGCTGTGGGCAGCCTGAAGGCCGATTTGCCGCCTGGTCATTTCGTGGTCGTGGATCAGTTCATCGATCGCAGCTTCGCCCGCGAGAAAAGCTTTTTCGGCGACGGCATCGTCGCGCATGTGTCCATGGCGCAACCGGTCTGCGCCCGGCTCGGCGATGCATTGTATGCAGCCGCTTCCAGCCTTTCGCTGCCGGTGACCCGTGGCGGGACATACCTAGTCATGGAAGGGCCACAGTTCTCCACCAAGGCCGAGAGCGAGCTTTATCGGTCCTGGGGGTGCAGCGTCATCGGCATGACCAACATGCCAGAGGCAAAGCTGGCTCGGGAGGCCGAGCTTTGCTACGCAACGGTCGCGATGGTCACCGATTTCGACTGTTGGCATCAGGACCACGACCACGTTACCGTCGAGGCGGTGGTACGCGTCCTGTTGAGCAACGCCGACAAAGCACGTGACTTGGTCAAAGCAATCGTTCCTGTGGTTGGTCAAAGTCGCGAGCTATGCGCCTGCGGTTGCGATCGTGCGTTGGACAATGCCGTCATTACGTCGGCGAACCGTCGCGATGCAGACTTGGCCACCAAACTGGACGCCGTGGCCGGCCGGGTTCTCTAGTCGCTATTTGTCGGCTGTTTCGGCGGATTTCGGCGCAGTCAAGGCTTTCGTGTCGGCCACTGCTTTCTCGATCTCGGATGGGGTGGCTTCAGCCGCGCCGGCGCCGAGTTTTATCTCGCCATTCGGCTGCGGCAACGTAATTGGTTTCACTACTACCGGTACGACCCCCTTTTTCTTGATGTCGATTTTGTCGGCTACATTTGGCGCCAGATCGACGACTCGTCCGTTCACATAGGGCCCGCGATCCTCGATCTTGACCGTAGCGCATTTGCCGTTGTCCAAATTCGTGACCGTGGCGATGCTGCCAAGGGGTAATGTCTTGCTGGCCGCGATATCGGCATTCGGGTTCATCCGACGGCCGTCGGCCATCTTGCGGTTGGCGAAGCTCTTGGCATAATAGGATGCGCGTCCGGACTGCTTGCGCCCGGAATCATCAATATGCCCGGCCGGCTCAGGCGGTAGCGACGGTAATTTGTCCAGTCGAACCGCCTCCTGTTTCGCCTCAGGGCTGTCGGTCTCGAAAGGTTCGCTTGCCTTGGCAGCAACCGTCACAGCCATCCCTAACATCAAAATCGCTACTTTCCAGCCTGTCACCGTGGTTTTCCCGATCTGTACGTAAAAGAGACGCGTGGATCGGCGAGCGGTTCCGTTCACAAGTTCCGACGCCATCCGAGACCATAAGAGTTCGTGACACCGAATGACCCAAACCGGTATAGCGAGCAGAGATTTGTCGCACCGTCATTCGGGGGGTTGCATGCTCGATCTGGCCGGCATCATGTTCAGTTCGATCATGATGATGATTGTCATCATGCGGGCGGTGCGGCTGGACCGGACTCTGCCTTGGTTTCACGCCATCAAACGCAAGGCGGCGCCACCGACCAAACCAGACAGCCCCTGGCGTCGGCGATCCTGACACCCATCGGGAAGCGGGACAGTGCTTCGCAGTATCTGGCTGCTGTTTGTCTATTTATCGTTCGTGGGATTGAGCACTTCGGCCCCATTCGTGGCAACGCTGGGATATGTGTGGGTCGATACGTTCCGGCCCCAGGACGTCGCTTATATCGTCCTGAACCAGATACCCGACGCCATGATTATGGGCATCATCGCCTTCGGCGGCTATTTAGCCATGGATCGCCGCGATCCACCGCGGCTATCAACAGAGACGGTGCTTCAAATCTGTCTGGTGATCTGGGTGAACCTGACGATGATTTGGGCCCAGGCGCCCGATGCCGCCTGGGTCAAGTGGGATTGGGCGGTCAAGACGCTGGCATTCTCGGCTTTCATTCCCCTGGTGATCCGCTCCCGTGTCCAAATCGAGGCATTCGCACAGACCTATGTGTTCTCCCTTGCCGCGAACTTCGTTCCGTTTGGCTTGAAGACGCTGATTTCGGGTGGCGGTTACGGCACCAACCTTGGTTTAGCACAGGGTAACAGCGGCCTGGCAGAGGGAGGCCTGCTCTCCACGGTATGCCTGATGGCGGTACCGCTGGCCATTTTTCTGAGCCGGCACAGCCTGCTCATTCCCCGCAGCAAGTTGATGACATTGGCCTATTGGGGGGTTGCCGCGCTGGCGGTCGTGACCGCCATCGGCACGTATGAGCGTAGCGCGCTGGTGGGGCTAGTTGTCCTGGGCGTATATATGTGGGTCAGGACGAAGCATAAATTCGCCATGGGGCTGGTCGGCGTTATCGTCGCGGTTATGCTCATCTACACGACCGGCGCTGCCTGGAACGCCCGAGTTTCCACCATCGGCGATTTCGAACAGGAGAACTCTGCCTACACGCGCATCCTGGTGTGGAAATGGACTCTGGAGTTTACCGCCACCCATCCGCTTGGCGGCGGCTTCATGACCAATGTGATCAACCACGTAGAAGTTCCCGGTCATAACGGCGCCGGCCCGACGATCGAGTTTGGACGAGCGTTCCACAGCATCTATTTCGAGATGCTGGGGGAACAGGGGTACCCGGGATTGGCGATGTTCCTGTCGATCACCGGTATCGCGTTCGTGCGGCTTCGACGTCTGGCCAAGAAGGCCCGGGCCTACCCGGAGCTGGAATGGGTTGCCGCGATGTCCGATGCGCTGCAAAGCGGGCTGGCCGTATTCATGACGTCCGGCGCGTTCGTTGGCATCGCGTTCCAGCCGATGTATTGGTATTTTATCGCAATGAGTATCAGCCTCAATGCCTATATGTGGCGGGTCGAACATCTGGAGTTGAAGCCGGAAACCGGGTGGCGCGGGATGATCCGGCAGCAGGCCGCGCCCAGCGGGGTAGGCCCGGGACTAGGTGGCTGGCGGCAGAGGCCGGCACTTCCTGGCTTAAACGGGACGCCGCCTCGCCGATGATCAAGAGGTAAAATCGCCAGGGCTGTGATCCCGGCGATTGCATCGTAGCGATTAGCCCGGATGCTTGGCGAAGAACTCCGCCGCCCGCGCTGGCTATGGGCGCCCCGCCCGACGTAGCCGAGGTCGCCACCTTAGGACCCGGCCGGGCCGGCAAGTCGAGGGTCGCGTTGAACGTGTTCTTGCCAACGCGGTCATAAACCCCGGGAACCATCGCCGCCGATGATCCGCTTCACCTCTTGCACCGGGGTGGCATGGACGTTGTTATGTGTCGGTAGAAGTGCGTGGTCAGCTTAAATGCCGCCCAAGGAAGCTCAGCATCCTCTCGGGGTTCTGGCCGAAGAAATTGTAGCCATCGAAACGGTTAAGATCGCCTTCAATCCAAAGCATCTCACGTTCGGTCGGTGTTGCGGCGACGATGTCTTCCAGATCAGACGGGCTTGTCAGGGCATCCTCACGCACTTGGGCGTACAGCACGGGAACCTTCAAATCCCGAACGTGGCTCATCGGTGACATATCGTCGAGAGAGATACCAGCCGATTCCTGAAGGGCCTCGTCAACGTCTGCGGCGGCGGCGCCGCCGCCAAACAGTCCGATAAATTTTTGGGCCATGTATTTCATGGAGATTGGTTGTACCGCGACCAGGGCCTTGACCCGAGCAAAAGCGTCCGGGTGCTTGCTCATTGCAATGATTGAGGAATTCGCGCCCATGCAATGGCTCACCAGAGCCACTGTCTTGTCTTTCAGGCTGGCCTCCCCATTCACGTAATCCATCGCGCCAACCGCGTCCTGCCACTCGAACGCGCCCACCCCGCTAAGCCCGTCAGGAGAGGCACCGCTTTCTCCGTGATTGCGAAGATCGTAAGTGAGAACTTCGTAACCATCATCCACCAGACGTTTGGCGGTCAGCATGAATTCCACATGCACGGGCACGATCCGCGCGTTGGGGCCCTCCGGCACAAAGCCATGCTTGCTACAATTCAACGGGTGGTTGAGGATCGCGAGCCTGTCGCTCCCCGCATTTGCGGACTGAATGCGCCATGCCGATAGTTGTATCCCGTCCCTTGAGGGCAAAGAGACTCGTTCATAGGCCATTCCATAGTCGTTGGGTGTCTTGGGCATGGCGGTCCGCGATGCCCGCGTGAAAGCGGTCGCGATTCTTGCGGCTACGGCGTTCGTCATCGGAATTCCTGGCGATTGCGGGTACGATTTCACTTTTGACGTCGGCGGCGGTAACGCAAAGCTGCTTCGTAATGTACACTGTGTTCGCTTTTGCTTAACCTCAATCTCAAGGGCTATTTGCAGGGACTGCCTGTCTTTTTAGCCGTCGAGGCCAGCGGGAGCCTCACCCGGGCCGCCCGCGTTCTCGGGGTATCCAAAGCGGCTGTAAGCCAATCCCTCAGCACTCTCGAAGAGACGCTGGGCGCCCGGCTGTTTCAACGCAATACGCGGGGTTTGAGCTTGACCGAAGCGGGTCGGCTTTTGGCCGAGGAGGCGCGCGGGCCTGTTTTGGCGTTGAAAGAGGCGGCCCACCGAATCCATGCGAACGCCGCTGGGGTAACCGGCGAACTACGGATAACGGCCTCGCCGGTTGCGTTCGAACCTTTGCTGCTTCCGGCGATTAAGCGCCTGCTGGCATCTCATTCCGAACTGCGCGTCACGGTCGACCTGAACGATCATTTTGTGGACATCGTTCGCTCGGGATTTGACGCGGGCATCAGGCTAGGGGAATCCGTCGAGAAGGATATGATAGGACGGCGGCTTCGGGAGTCCTCGCCGTGTGCGGTGGTGGCGTCGCCGGAGTATTTGTCGAAGCGCGGGATGCCGAAATCCCCTGAAGATGTGTTGTCACACGATTGCATCGGATTCAGGTTCAAGGACAGCATCGTTCCTTGGGAGTTCGGTCAAGAACCGAACGTCAGGACGTTGTCGATAACTCCAAAACTGGCATTGAACTCGCTGATCGCTTGCGTGACCGCCTCACGCGACGGGCTCGGTTTGGCTTATGCGCTGCCTCGGTCAATCGCGGAGAAGGATCTCGCATCCGGGGCATTGGTGGAGGTGTTGAACGGTCAGCCCACGGCGCTACCCACAACCCAACTCTATTATTCGAGCCGGAGACAAGTGTCGCCGAAGATCAAAGCGTTGTTAGAGGCGCTGCTGCCAAATGCGTCGAAAAGCGTGCGTTCCGAGGATGGACACAGAACGTCGCGGAGCGATAGCTGAAGGGGTGATAACAGGAAGTGAAAAGAAGACCGTAGTCGATTGAAGCCCGTTCAACCTACCATGAGCGCGAGAATTGTACGTATCGCTTCGACGCCGATCATGTTCGCCGCGTTGCTTACGAAAGGCAGGCTTCACGGCGATCGAGCTGTGCGCTCGATGCCGTGATAGACAATGACGTCGCGGGCGTCAGAGTGTTGAGATAACGCCGACGAGT
>JAKBCJ010000056.1 GCA_021807975.1 Pseudomonadota bacterium
GTGGCCGGCCACGACGTGGTGAAATACGCGCTGGACACGTTTGCGTCCGACAACGGCGCATCGCTGTCCTGCACGCATGACGCCAATGCCTGGCCATCCGACCGATTCGCCGGCCTTCCGGCGCCGCGCGCGGACGAAAAAGTGGTGCTGTGGCTGCAAAACAGCCACGCCGTGCCGATCCCGCCCGGGACTGTCGCGCTGGACCGCATGGGCGCCGAGGAACCGGTGACCCTGAACCAGCCCATCGGCCCGTTCGCGACCATGGCCATGAATGTGGCCGACTACCTGCCAGGACTGCACTGGCCCGCGCAGATCGAGGTCCGCACCGGCCGTCACGTGGTGCGGCCCCGGTACGAGGTCGTGCAGAACGACCGGATCCGTATCGCCCACGTCAACGTCGAACGCGACAACCTGCGGCCCGACCCTGGCATCCCCGGGTTGCCGGCGGCGATGGGCCGGGGTTATCTGCTGCCCTTCCCGATCCTGCCAAAATCCCGCTTCCGGTCGGTGTTTCAGCCGACCCCGATGTCCACCGCGCAGACCAATCTGCCGTTGCGGCTGGATGTGTTCGACGCGGACGGGACGAAACGCGCTGAACGCTTCCTGGGCTGCCTGCCGCGCAACCACGGCCTGGCGCTGGATATGGATGAATTCGGGGTCGAGGAAGGCCACGGCGAACTGGTCTATGATTTTCGCGGCGGCGGGCAGGCCGATGGCTGGATGCATGCGCTGTTCCGGTACGAGGACCGCCGCTCTGGCCACGCCGCCGAGTCCAGCTTCGGCGCGCATATCTTCAACACCGCGATGACCTATCGCGATGAGCCGCAATCCTATTCCGGGCCGCCGCCCGGCCTCTCCACCACCCTGTTCCTTAAGCTGGGCGACACAACCAGAAACAGCTTTGCCGCGCTGATATACCCAGCGTCAGGCCCATGGCATCCGGTATCAGCGACGAAGCTGGTCCTGCACGACGGCACCGGCACGCCGATTGCCGAAGTGCCGGTGCCGATCGCCTGCTCCGGTTCAGCGATCGTCTGGCCACACACCGCGTTCGATGAAGCGGCCCTGGCGGCGGCTGGCCCCGGCGGCTATGTGCTGGTGCGCGATCCGACCTGCCGCCTGTTCGGCTACCACGGGCTGATGGACGCCGCCGGCGGGTTCTCGCTGGACCATATGTTCGGGTTCTGAGTTACAATACCGCCATATCAGGTGTGGCCGGTTCACACACTCACGGCGCTCAAGCGCCGGTTAAACCGAGCCTTGCAACGACCTCGATTTTCCGATTGCGGCGGCATGGGCATTTGCGGCAAGAATGCGGCACCGGGAATCACGATCTCGGGAAGACACCGTATCTTGCTGTATATTTACGAAGCACAGACCGCCCGCGCGTTGCAATTTGTTACGAGTAAGGTAAGATCATGCCGCAATCCGCCTCCTTCGCCGTTGAAGAGCACGTGCATGGCGAAACCGTATGGGTCGCGCTACGCGCCCGCGGTGCCGACTGGTCCTGGCTGACCCCGGCGGAGGCCGTGGAACTGGGCAGGGCGTTCATCGAGAAATACAGCACCGCGAAGCAGGCGGCAGAATAGTCGCCCACCCGGGAACGCAATTCCGCTTCTGATTCGCATACCCAAACGCCGCACGATCCGGCCCCCGTCCATACGGAACACCACATTTCCCGCCAGCCGCCCAGTCATCACGATGCTCGGTAAGCCCGGGAATGGGTCATGCCCCGGCACTGTTTGTGGCAGCAAACGAAGCCGGCCGGAAAAACGGCGCGGCGGGCAGCAAACGCGTGATGATCCGGGTCTTCGCAGCGGGTTGCGTGATGCACGTCTTGACCCCACGCTGCGAATATCCGCAACGGGGGGCAACCGATGTCTGAAATCCGCACCATCCTGCGCAATGCCATGAAGGAAAAACTGGCCCGCAATGAGGTCGTGGCATCGATGACCGTGCGCTTCGCCCGGTCCATCGAGATCGCGCAGATCGCCAGGACGGCCGGGTTCGATACGCTGTATGTCGATCTGGAACACAACACGCTGTCGATCGACACCTGTTGCCAGATCTGCATCTTTGCCCAGCAGATCGGCATTACCCCGCTGGTGCGCGTGCCGGCCAACACCCCCGAATATATCTGCCGCGTGCTGGATGGCGGCGCGATGGGCGTAATCGCCCCGCATGTCCGCTCCGCCGCCGAAGCACGCACTATGGTGGAGCTGGTGAAATTCCCGCCGCTGGGTCGTCGTTCGGCCGGCGGCGCCTTGTCGCACTACCAGTATCGCAACTTCCCGGCTAACGAGACCCATGCCGCGATGAATGAGGCGACGTCGCTGATCGTTATGATTGAAACCATCACCGCACTGGAGAACGTGGAGGAGATCGTCGCCGTCGAGGGCGTCGATCTGCTGCTGATCGGCAGTAACGATTTATGCGCCGAGATGGGAATCGCCGGCCAATTCGACCATCCCCGCTTGAAAGACGCATTTGCCGTTTGCATCGCCGCCGCGAACAAGGCCGGTAAGCATGTCGGGATCGGCGGCCTGGCGTCGCGGGACGACCTGGTGACCCGGTTCGTCCAAATGGGTGCCCGGTACGTCTCGACCGGGACGGATATGGCGTTCCTGATGAACGGCTGCGCACAGCGGGCAAAATTCGTGCGGGATATTCCGCTGTAACCGGGGGGGTCTGACCCCATCGAAGCTGTCACCGCTTGTCGAAGCGGTAGATACGCTCGCACCGACCGATCAGGCTTTCGATCGACCCGAACACCTGTGCCCCCGCCGCGGTCAGTTGCTTCGTCTTGGATTGGATCGTCCCGAATTCACCGTGCACCAGCGCCCCGGCATGGCCCATGGACACACCTTCCTTCGCCTCCCGTCCCGCGATCAGCGCGTAAAGCGGCTTTCGGGCGCCCAGGCGCGCATAGGCTTCCGCACATTCTTCCTCCTCGGTACCACCCACTTCGCCGACCAGAATGATCCCCTTGGTGCGCGGATCGTCGAAATACACCGGCAGCATGTCAGCGAACCGAACGCCCTTCACCGGATCGCCGCCGACGCCGACCCAGATGCTTTGCCCGAGCCCGCCGCGCGCCAGCCGGTAGCCGACCTCATAGGACAGAGTGCCACTTTTCGACATGATGCCCAACGGCCCTGGTTTGAGGCACACATCCGGCAGAAACCCCAGCTTACACTGGCCCGGCACCGCCAGCCCCGGCGTGGATGCGCCAACCCAAACCGCCCCCGCGCGGCGAACCGCCCGGCCGATCTTGACCGCATCGTGTATCGGAACGCCTTCCGCGACCGTGACGATCAGCTTGATCCCCGCGGCCAGTGCCTCCTGGACGGCGCCCCAAGTCTCCTCGGGTGGGGCCATCGCAACCGACGCCACCGCGCCCGTCGCCAGAACGGCGTCGGCACAGGATGCAAACACCGGGATGCCACCGACATCCTTGGTATCCGTCCGTACGGACGTTCCGCCGACGATATTGGTGCCATACGTCCGCATCAACGCGGCGTGGCTACGCCCCATGCGGCCGGTGATCCCCTGCACAATGACGGGTGTGGCGCGCGACAACGATCCGATCATGACGCCGCTCCAACAATCGCATCGATTCGCGCCAGGGCTTCCTCCAGGTCGTCGGTCACCAGCATGCCCGGCTGCGCCTCGCCCAGAATGCGCCGAGCCTCATCGGCGTTGCGGCCGACCAACCGGGCCACGACCGGCACCCGCAACGATGGCGAGGCCTGGATGGCGGCGGCCAGCAGGCCGGCGAACTCCCCCAGGTCGGTGATGCCGGCAAAGATATTGACGAGCACGGCTTTCAGCGACGGCCGCGCGGTGATCCATTCCAGGACGCGGATCAGCCGGGCGGGGCTGCCGCGCATCAGGCTGGTGCGAATATCGCAAAAATTCAGCGGCTTGGCCCCGCGCCCCGTCAATTCGTCGATCAGCATCATCGACAGGCCGGCGCCGGTGGTAACCAGTCCGATTTCTCCGTCCGGATCGAGTTCGACATAATCGAACCCCTCTGCCAACTTCCGGTTGGCATCGAGGTAAAGCGCGGGCCGAGCGGCCAGGATCGCGGCAATGCGGGGTTGGCGGGGGATGGCGTTGAGGTCGATCGCCACCTTGGCATCGCCGGCTACGCAGCCGCTTTCCGCAACGAACAACGGGTTGATCTCCGCCAGCGCCAGTTCGCGGTCCAGCAACATCGTGGCCAGCGATTTGCCGATCGCCGCCACTTGGTCGCGCCAGGCGTCGGGTTCGTCGGCGATCAGGTCCGCCAATGCCTCTGCCACCGCCCCGGGGTGCGGTGGGCACAGCCGCCCGACCGCGGCGCCCGATTGCTCGATCTCCACCCCGCCCTGCTTCGCGTAGATCACCCGCAACCCGTAACTCGCTGGATCGACCATGACTGCCAGATAGCGTTCCTGCCCAACCGCCGCCGCTTCGACCAGACAGGCATCGATCCCGTGCCCCTTCAGCCTTGTGCCGATCATCCCCGCGACCGCGGCTTCCACCGCCGCGCGCGTGTCGCAGCGACGGATTCCGCCCGCCTTGCCACGCCCGCCAACTGGCACCTGCGCCTTCACCATCCACGGCCCATCGCCGGGCAGCGCCGGCACCGCGCCCGTCACGACCACCCCGGCGGGCACCGGGATGCCCTGTTCGGCGAACAGTGCCTTGCCGTCGGCTTCGATCAGCAGCATCTCAGAACGTCCCCAGCCCCATGATCCCGTCCACGGCATCGAACTCGCCGACGATCTTCTTGCCGATCAGATCGCGCAACGTCTCCGACGCGCCGCCGCCAATCGAGCCATACCGCGCGCCGCGATAGAACCGGGATACCGGATATTCGTCAGTAAAGCCGAAGCCGCCATGCACCTGAACCGCCTCGGTTGTCACGCGCAACGACATTTCGTTGCAGAATATTTTCGCCGCTGCCGCCATGAACGGATCGGGGAACGGATTGGCGGTCAGGCACGCGCGATACAGCAGCCCGCGCCCCGCCTCGATATCCTTGAACATATCGGCCAGCTTCCAGCGAATGCCCTGAAAGTCGGAGATCGGCTTGTTGAAAATGGTGCGCTCGCGCACATAATTCACTGCCTCGTCGAACGCACCTTCAGCCAGGCCCAGCGAAATCGAGGGATTCAGGCACCGCTGCGTATTGAACGCGGTCAGCAGCTTGCGGAACCCGTCTTCCCGGATCACCAGGTTTTCCAGCGGCAGTTCGCAATCGTCGAACTGGATTTCATGCAGGTTTTCGCCGCCCATCGTATGATACGTTCCAGTAACGGCGAAGCCTTTGGTATCCGGTTCAACCAATACGCAACCGATCCCTTCCCGCCCCGGCTTCCCATCCACCCGCGTAAAAACCACGAACATTCCCGCCTCCGCCGCTCGGCTGATCAGCGTCTTGGTGCCTTTCAGGATCACCCGATCACCGAGAATCCGAGCATTGGTGCGGTAATTGGCGACGTCTGTGCCGGCGTGCGGTTCGGTCATGCACACTGCCAAAATGCAATCGCCGCTGACCACAGCGGGCAGGATTCGTTCCCGAATAGACGCAGGGGCGTAGCGCGCGATGACACGCGTCTGGACACCGGCCTCCCCCAGTACTGCCATCGCGGTGACGTAATCGACCTTGGCGATTTCCTCCAGGATCAACGCGGTATCCAGGATCGGCAGGCCCAGGCCGCCATATTCCTCGGGAACCGACATGCCCAGCACGCCCAGTTCGGCCAGCTTCTTCATGTTTTCCCACGGGAACGTTCCGTCCATCCAGCGCGTCGCATTGGCTTTGAATTCGGTCTGCGCCAGCGACCGCACCGACGCGATCATGTCCCGCTGTTGCGCGCTGATATTGAAGTCCACGGTCTTGTCCCCCCACCCGATGCGGACAGTGTAAGCCGGGTGCGAGGAAGCGCAAACCGGCCCGCTAGGCCAAGGCCGGAGAGCGCGCCGCCTCCCGCCCGATCCGGCGCAGCAGCACCAGCGCGATGGCCCCGGCCACGGCCGGCGGCACCGCCGCGCACGCGAATAAATCGGCGGCGGCGAAATGATACGACAGCAGCAACCCCGCGATACTGGGTCCCAGGATCGCGCCGGTTCGCCCGATCCCGAACGCCCAGCCCACGCCGGTCGAGCGGATCGCCGGGGGGTATAGCTGCGCGCTGAGGGCGTTCAGCAGATTCTGAGTTCCCACCAGGCAGGTACCGGTCACCAATCCGGCCCCGAACAGCAGCGGATAGACCGCTGGCATGCGCGAGAACACCACCAGGCAGACCGACGCCAGCAGATACCCGGCCGCCACCATCAGGAACGGCCGTATTCGCAGGATAATGCGAGCGAAGATCAATGATCCGATCAGCCCGCCGCCCTGCACGGCGCCGGTAATCCCGACGATTTCCCGGGCCGAAAGCCCCAGACCGTTCAGCAATGTCGGCAGCCATGTCGTAAACGAGAACAACGCCACCAGACTGCTGAAAAACACGCCCCACAGCAGCAGCGTCCGTATTGCCCGCCCGTGCCGGAACAACTCCAGAAGCTGGAACCCGCCGGCGTTCTGATGCTCCAGCATAAATCGCGCCCCGGCCGGGGCGACGTAGCCGGGCCGCAGCCGCCCCAGGATGCGGGCGATGCGTTCCGGGTTCCGGCCCTGGTTGACCAGGAATTCCACCGTTTCCGGCAGTGCGACGATCAATACCGGCGCCAGCAGCAGCGGGACCGCGCCGCCGATATAAAACAGCCACTCCCATCCGTAAGGCATGACGAACGAGGCGATCCAGCCGCCGAACACCCCGCCGATGGTGAACCCGCAATACATCACCATCGTCAGCGCCGCCCGCATCCGTTTCGGACAGTAATCCGTGGCGATCGTCACCGCGATCGGCGTGGCACCGCCCAGCCCGAACCCGGCGATCAGCCGCCACACCAGCAACTGCGTCAGGCTGGCGGCGGTAGCGGTGCCAAACGATGCGAGGCCAAAGATCACCCCACACAGCACAAACACGGTCTTGCGGCCCCACCGGTCGCCCAGCACACCGAACACCAGCGCGCCCGCCGTCAGCCCCGCCAGCCCGGCTGAGAACACCGGCCCCAGCATCGGGCGCGATATCCCCAGCGCCGCCGACACCGCCGGGGCGGCGTAGCTGATCGCCTGCAAGTCGAAACCATCGAAGAAGATCAGCAACGCGCACAACCCCACGACGCGGAGATGGAACGCATTCAGTTTTGTCGAATCCACGATCTCGGTGACGTTTACCAGCACGCTTGGCTTCCCCCGGCTATAGGACCGTCGGTTGCATTCCGACGTGTCCCAGCGTTTCCTGACGCTTATGGAACAGGAGAATGCGATGCGGCAAACCACGCAAGGCGCGGTCGATTGCGATGTCCACGTTTCGCCGCCCTCGGTCGGTGCGTTGCTGCCCTATTGTGACGATTACTGGGCCGACCAGTTCCGCATTCGCGGGATCGACCGGATGGATTTCAGCCTGACCGCCTATCCGCCGAATGCACCGCTGTCCGCCCGTCCCGACTGGCGCCCCAAGCAAGGCGTGCCGGGGTCCGATCTGGGCCTGATGCGCGCCCACCTGGACCGGTTCGGGCTGCGTGCCGCCATCGCCCAATGCCTGCATGGCTCCATGGCCCTGCACAGCGAGGACATGGCGGCGGCGTTCTGCCGAGCGATCAACGACTGGATGCGGGCGGAGTGGTTGGATGCGGATCCGCGGCTGTTCGCGTCCATCGTCGTGCCGGCACAGGGACCGGAGCAGGCGGCCGAGGAAATTGAACGCTGCGCCGCCGACCCGCGCTTCGTTCAGGTGCTGCTGCCGGCTATGACCGACATGCCGCTGGGGCGGCGGCATTACTGGCCGATTTACCGAACGGCCGAACGCCATCGCCTGCCGATCGGCATCCACGCCGGGGGCATGTTCCGCCACGCCCCGACAGCGACCGGCTGGCCGTCGTATATCATCGAGGACTACGCCACCCAGTCGCAGGCGTTCGACAGCCAGTTGCTCAGCCTGATCACCGAGGGCGTTTTTGCCAAATTCCCGGATTTGACCGTCGTGCTGCTGGAATCCGGCATCACCTGGCTGCCGCCATTCATGTGGCGAACCAACAAGATCTGGCGCGGCCTGCGCCCGGACGCGCCCTGGGTCGATCGCGCGCCGCCGGACATCCTGCGCGATCGCGTGCGCCTGACCCTGCAACCGTTCGACGCGCCCGAAGACCCGGCTAAGGTCCGCGCCACATTGAACCATATCGCCGGGGACAATATGCTGCTGTTCTCGACCGATTTCCCACACTGGCATTTCGACGGCGACAACGCGATCCCACCCGGCCTGCCGCCTGAACTTCTGCCCGGCCTGCTGTCCGGGAATGCACTGGCAACTTACCCCCGTCTTCGGGAGACCGTGGCATGAACGACGCCGTCACCGACATCGGCATTGTCGATTGCGACATCCACCCCAACTTCCGCTCCCCCGGGGACCTGGCGCCCTTCATGACCACGCGCTGGCAGCAACATTGGCGCGAATACGGCGCCCATTTGCGCCAGGGCCTGTCCTCGACGCTGGCGCATCCGCGCATGACCCCCGCTGTGGCCCGCGCCGATTCCTGGCCGCCGAATGGCGGGCCTCCCGGTTCCGATCTGGCCTTCATGCGATCGCAGCACCTGGACGCATACGGCATCGAACATGGGATGCTGATGTGCCTGCGCCCCGGAGGCTGTGACGAACGCAACCTGGATTTCGGCGCGGCGTTGTGCCGGGCGACAAATGACTGGCAGATTGAGGCTTGGGTAAAGCAGGAGCCCAGACTGTCCGCCGGAATTACCATCCCCCAGGAAGACCCCGCCGCGGCCGTCGCGGAAATCGAGCGCTGCGCCGGCGATCGTTCCTTCCGCGTGATCAACATGCCGCCGCGCATGGCTGAACCTCCAGGCCGCCGCCGCTACTGGCCGATCTACGAGGCTGCACAGGCAGCTGGATTGCCGATCGGTATCCATATCTCCGGCGTCCCCGGCCATCCGTCCACCAGCGCCGGTTGGCCGTCGTTCTACATGCAGGAGCACCATGCCAATGCCCAAAGCATGCAGGCGGTGGTGACCAGCCTGATCATGGAAGGCGTGCCGGAACGCTTCCCCGATCTGAAGTTCGTCCTGATCGAGTGCGGGTTCGCGTGGGCGCCCTCGCTGGGATGGCGGCTGGACAAACTGTGGCAGCGGATGCGCAATGAGGTGCCGCACGTCAAACGCCCGCCATCCGAATACATCCGCGAACGCTTCTGGTACACCACGCAGCCGATCGAGGAAACCGAGGAACCGGGCCACCTGCGCGAAATCATCGACTGGATCGGCTGGGACAGGCTGCTGTTCTCCACCGACTACCCGCACTGGGATTTCGACGACCCGCGCTACACATTTCGCTTCCAACTCACCGAATTCGAACGCCGCGCCATCTTCCGCGAGAATGCTCAGACAGTCTTCGCATTGGAGATATCCCCATCATCAGACACATGACCGGCGGGCCGCGGGCTGGGTGACTTGTTTCTGGGGGCGGCGCTTTTTGTTACGACCCGGGAATTGGGCCTGACGCTCGTCAGCATCTAACTCACCGATATGGATTTGCTGCTTCAGATCGGCAGTGCGGCTGCCCCGGCAGGCGGGCGGATCGATGCGTGCGATTTCATGGAGCCGATGTATTATCCGATCATCTGAAGAAGGAAAACGCCATGACCGACCTGCCAAAGCGGGTGCAAATCCACGAGGAAGGCCCGCGCGAGGGCTTCCAAATCGAACCCGGCCCGATCGCCACCGCCGACAAGGTGCGGTTCTGCGAGGCCCTGGCGGAAACCGGGCTGCACGACATCCAGTGCGTGTCATTCGTGGACGCCCGCCGCGTTCCCGGGATGGCGGACGCGATGGAGGTGGCCCGGGCAATTCATCAACGCCCCGATGTGGACTACACCGCCCTTGCGCTGAACCTGCGCGGCTACCAGCAGGCGGTCAAATCGCCGCTGAAAATCACCGGCCTGATGCAAATGAGCGCGTCCAATACGTTCTCTATCCGTAACACCAACAAGGACAACGCGGAAACCTTGGTCGAGCAGCGCAAGCAACTGGCGTTCTTCCGTGAGAACGGCATTCCAGTGGAATCCGCGATCGTGATGACCTGTTTCGGTTGCAACTTCGAAGGCGCCATCGCCCCGGAAACCGTCCGCGACTGTGTCGGCTCCTTATTGGACCTCGCCGCCGAGTTCGACGTTAAGCTGGATCGCGTCCGGCTTGCGGACACCGTCGGCTGGGGCTCCCCGGCGTCGATCCAGCGCGTTGTCGGCGCGGTGCGGGACAAGTGGCCGGACCTGCGGTTGGGTCTGCATCTGCACGATACCCGCGGCACCGGACTGGCCAATGCGTTGATGGGTCTGCAAATGGGCATCGACAGTTTCGACAGTTCCTGCGCCGGCCTCGGCGGCTGCCCGTTCGCCGGCCACGCGGGGGCGGCCGGCAATATCTGCACCGAGGACCTTGTGTTCATGTGCGAGGAAATGGGCATTTCCACCGGCATCGACCTGGATGCGCTGATCGCATGTGCCCAAATGGCAGAGGAAATCGTCGGCCATCCGCTGCCCGGCAAAGTCATGCGCGGTGGCAGTCTTACCAAATACCGTCAGGGAGCCAATGCATGAGCGACGTTCTGATCGATAAACGCGGGCCGGTGCTGTGGATCACTATCAACCGCGAGGAACGCCGCAATGCGATGAACGATGCGGTGAATCAGGCGATCTCCGCCGGCCTGACCCGGGCAACCGACGATGCGGACATCCTGGCGGTGGTGCTGACCGGGGCGGGCGACAAGGCATTTTGCGCGGGTGCGGATCTTTCTTCCGGGTCTGGTAGTTTCAAATACGACTATTCGAAAGTCGGGTTTCCGTTCGTGAAACTGATGAAACAGGCGCGCGACCTGACCGTGCCGCTGATCGCCCGGGTGAACGGCCACGCGATGGCCGGCGGCCTGGGCATGGTGGGCATGTGCGACATGGCCATCGCCGTCGATTCCGCCCGGTTTGGCATGCCAGAGGTCAAGATCGGGCTGTTTCCGATGCAGATCATGGCCGTGCTGCAACCGCTGATCCCGCCGCGCAAACTCTATGAAATGGCATTGACCGGAGAACCCGTCACCGCCGCCGAGGCATTGGAATTCGGCCTGCTGAACTACGTGGTGCCCGCCGCCGAGTTGGACACGAAACTGGACTGGCTGCTGTCGCGACTGCTGGACAAAAGCCCGACCGCCATCCGTAAGGGCAAGTATGCGATGCGGGTGACGGAACAACTAACCTTCGACCAGTCGGCGGTGTTCATGGAATCCCAGATCGGCACGCTGGCCTTGACCGAGGATGCGGCGGAAGGCCGAGCGTCGTTCATCGAAAAGCGCAAGCCGGTGTGGACCGGGCGGTAACCGAACGCTCGGCTGTTTACTGCCGGTGCGGGTCGTTTGCCGGCAGGATATCCTTCAGGTAGTCGCGGCTTTTCCACTCCGGCGCGGGCGTCTGGTAGCCCGGCCGGGGCAGATAGGGCGACAACGTGCCGGTCTGAAGATCATGCACCGAACGCGGGCAGTTGGAAAACAGCTCGCATTGCACCCGCACCACCAGCTTCGCCGCATGATGACGCGCCAGCGTATCGGCATCGTCCAGGATCGACGCTCGGCCATTGATCCGGATCCGCACCGTCTTGCCGTCGAATTTCACAAACAGCAGCCCGACATTCGGGTTGCGGCTGATATTGCCCATCGTTCGGTACATCGAGTTGCCATCGTATTCGGGAAATTCGATCCTCCCCGGCCCGACGATTTTAACGAAACCCGGCATGCCGGATCGCAGGCTGCAATCGGTATAGTCGCCATAGGACGTGGCGATGAAGAAGAACGGCGCGCTTTCTATCATCGCGCGATCGTCGTCCCAGAAATCCCAGCGGCGCCGGTTGGCCGCCAAACCGTCGGCGACACGCCGGCCGTCGAACCGGTCCTGCAAGGCCCGCATGCCGTCGTGGTAAAAGGGACGCTGTTCATCCATCGGTTTTGCTCCTGCCGCCACGCTCAGCGTATCGCGCCCGGGCAGCGAAATAAAATGCCTGCCGTTTACCGGCTGTTAACCTTCTTCATCCATTGTCTCACCCCGTCGGCATTCGGAGGCCAGACCGGTGAGTGGTTCGTACAATTATCTGACTGCGTTGTTCGGCGGCTCGTCCAGCGTCACGGACCCTATCCTCGCGGCGCTGTACGGCGGCGGGGGCGGTTCCAGCGGTGTGTCGCCCGCGCAGGCGCTGCAATCGGCCGAAACCAACCAGACCCGGCAGGTCGCGGCGACGGCAGCCGAACCGCAGGTGCAACAGGCGATAAAGGCGTTCACTCAGGCGGTGAACAACGCGACGAGCGTGACGCAACTACTGTCAAATCCGGCAGTGATGCATGTCCTGCTGACAGCGAACAACATGCAGGACCAGATCGGGTACACCGCCCTGGCGACTCAGGCGCTGACCTCGAAGCTCAGCGATCCGAACTCCTTGGTTAACAAACTTACCGATACGCGGTGGCAGACTTTGGCCAAGAGCTACAACTTCGCGACCAACGGCCTGTCGGCGATCCAGAACCCCACCGCCATCGCCTCGGTCGCCAATGCTTATGCGCAGGCGACGTGGCAGAGCAATCAGGACAGCGTCACGCCGGGCCTGTCGAATGCCCTGGCATTCAAGTCGCAAGCCTCCAGCATGACATCGGTGGCGCAGATCCTGGGCAACATGACGGTGCGCACTGTTGTGACCACAGCGCTGGGGATACCGCCGCAAATCGCCTTCCAGGATATGGGCGCGCAAACGCAGGCGATCGCGTCGCGTCTGGATGTCACCAAACTGCAGGACCCGAAATTCGTCGATGCCCTGGCGGTGCAGTATCTGGTCGCCAACAGCGCGAATGCCGCGAATGCGGCCGGCTCCGCACCGAATTTGACCGCCCTGGCGGTTCAGGCCGGCGGAATCATGGCTTAGGCGGCGTCGGGAAATAGCTTTCCATACGACGCATTCCGATGAAGCCGCCCTTGCTCGCCCGCACCTGGCCGCACACACTGGGAACAGAACTAACCGCCGGGGACGTGCGTTCCATGACCGAAACCCCCATCGATGACCGCGCCGTGATCGGCGACTCCCCTCGTCGGCGGGAGGACGCCCGCTTCGTCACCGGCCACGGCCAATACCTCGACGACCTGCGTTTCGCCAACGTGGTGCATGCCGTGTTCCTGCGCTCCCCGCACGCCCATGCGCGGATCGTGGCGATCGACACCGCCGAGGCATCGCTCGCACCTGGCGTCGTTGCGATCCTGACCGCGAAGGATGCCGCCGCCGACGGATTGCTGCCATTGTCCCCGACCGTCGAAGCCAACGTCCAGACCAACGAGCCGTTTCGCTTTCTGCCCCAGCCGGTCCTGGCCGCCGGCAAGGTGCGCTATGTCGGGGAGCCGGTGGTTCTGATCGTCGCACACACTCGCAATCAGGCGATGGATGCCGCCGAACGTGTCGTTATGGAATTCGACATACTGCCCGCCGTCACCGAGGCCAGGGACGCAGCCAGCCCCGGGGCGCCGCTGCTGACCGAAGCGGTGCCGGACAATCTGTGCCTTGACTGGCACTGGGGCCAAACCGCCGAGGTGGCGAAGACAATCGAAACAGCCCCGCATTCCGTGACCATCGCGTTGAACAACCACCGTATCGCCACCAATCCGATGGAACCGCGCGGCGCGGTCGGTATCTATGATGGCCGCTATACGCTGCATCTCTCCAGCCAGAATCTGCATGGCAACCGCGACATGGCTGCCCGGGTGCTGGGCGTCGATCCCTCTACGGTCCGATTCGTCGCGCCCGACGTTGGCGGCGGGTTTGGCGCGAAGAATTTCGCCTACGCCGAACATGCGCTGATCCTGTGGGCCGCGCGCCGCACCGGCCGCCCGGTCAAATGGATCGCCACGCGGTCGGAGACGTTCCTGTCCGACCATCAGGCGCGCGATCACCTGGCCACGGCCACGTTGGCGCTGGACGCGGACGGCAAATTCCTGGCGCTGCATGTCGATAGCGTTGCCAATCTGGGGGCCTATATGGCCGGCGGCGCGGGCGGCGTGCAGACCAACCAGTATCCGCATCTGCAAGGAACGGTATACGACATTCCCGCAATCGCGCTGCGAGTCCGAGCAGTGCTGACCAACACGACGCCGATCGGGGTGACGCGCGGTCCCGGCTTCGGCGAGGCGGTCAATATCATGGAGCGGCTGATCGACGCCGCCGCGGCCCAATGCGGTTTCGACCGGTTCGACCTGCGCCGCCGCAACTTCGTTACATGCATGCCGATGACCAATGCGCTGAATTTCACCGTCGATAGCGGGGATTTTCGGCGCCACTTCGAAACCGCGATCGACAATGCCGACCTCGCCGGCTTCCCCTCCCGCCGGCACGAAAGCGAAATGAACGGCAAACGGCGCGGGGTCGGGCTGGCCTGTCACATCAAGGGCACCGGCGGACTGCCGACCGAAAATGTCGATATCCGGTTTGAGGCCGATGGTTCAGTCTCCCTTATCACCGGCACCCAAACCATCGGTCAGGGCCATGAGACGACGATGCCGCAAATTCTGTCCGACCGCCTGGGACTACCCAACGCCCGGATCGTGCTGAAACAAGGAGACACCGACCAGATCGCGATAGGCGGCGGCCATGGAAGTTCCAGGGCGACCTATATGGGTGGAACGGCGATCTGGCGCGCATCGGATATCATCGTCGAGAAAGGCAAGCTCCTGGCCGCGCGGTCGCTGGAAGCAGCCGAGGCCGATATCGTGTTCCAGGACGGGGAGTTCCGCGTCACTGGCACGGACCGTACGGTCAGCTTGCAGCGGTTGGCGGAAGAACACCCCGGCGCGCTGGACACCTATCACCGCTGGACGCGCGATGCGATGACGTTCCCTAATGGCACCCACATCGCCGAGGTCGAAGTCGATCCGGAAACCGGGGCCGTCAGCCTGCAACGCCTGACCGCGGTGGATGACTACGGGATCATCGTGAATCCGATGATCGCCGCCGGACAAGCCCATGGCGCAATTGCCCAAGGTGCCGGGCAGGCGCTGCTGGAACACGCGGTCTATGACCCGCGATCAGGTCAGCCGATCAGCGGCTCTTTCATGGATTACGCCATGCCGCGCGCCGGCGATCTTCCCAGTTTCGACCTGGCGTTTTCGGGCACGCGCTGCACGACCAACCCGGTTGGCGTGAAGGGCTGCGGGGAGGCCGGGGCAATCGCGTTGTTCCCCGCTGTCGCCAATGCCATCGCGGACGCCATTGGCGTTACCGCCCTGGATGGTCCGGCATCGGCTTTTCGAATCTGGCAGGCGCTGGAACCTGAAGTCGGTTGATCAATCGCCCCGACCGACTTCCCCCCCCTCCTCCGGCCAGCCTGTCGCCATGACATCGGTCAAAACGATAAACCGCTGCGGTTCCGAACACGAGAGCGCTTCGACCACCGACCCATAAGGCCGAACTCGGCCGATCAGCGGCTGAACATAGACCGCATTCTCATCGCGCCACATGATGAAACGGCACGGACGTCCCGCCTCGGTATGGAATGTCAGCACCTCTTCGAATTCCTCGGTATCGGACCCGTGATCCAGCCGGACGGCCATCTGCAGACCGCACGCCTCCGACCAGCTTCCGATCAGCAGCAAATCGGGGATACCGAAAGACAATCCACGCAAGGCCGTGGAACGGATATGCAGGTTGCTCATGACATCCTCACTACGGTTCGGGTTGACCGAGTTCCCGCGGATCTGGCGCCTCGGGCGAGCCTGTCGCCATGACTTCGGTCAAAGCGACCCTTGGTGGAACGGATATGCATGTTGCTCTTGGGATCCTCATGCTGCCTTCGTTTGACCAATGCGTCCGGATCTGGAGACGGGAAAAGCCTAGTCCCCGGGCCATGATTCGGCTGTGACCCCGGCCACGGTTCCGGCCGTTGATCGTTGAGCGATGCGAAATCCCTCAGTGTCCGGCAATCACGTTTTGGCGGGCGGCATGACCAGGGTTATAACGCGGAAAATGGTGGGGAAACCGATGCCAAGTGCTGCTGCCTCGCCTGTGCCGGGGACAAGGTCGCCAATCTGGCCGCTGCTGATCGTCGGTCTGGGAACCCTGGTGGTGCCGCTGGATTCAGCGGTGAATATCGACTTCTCGGCCATCGTCGCGCGGTTCGGGCTGCCGATCCCAATGATCCAG
>JAKBCJ010000467.1 GCA_021807975.1 Pseudomonadota bacterium
TCAGGCCGGCGAAACCCGCACCTATGCCCAGCTGGCGCAGATGGTTGGGAATCCCAAGGCAATCCGCGCGGTGGCCCGGTCGTGCGCCACCAACCCGGTATCGCTGGCCGTGCCATGCCACCGGGTGGTGGGCAGCGACGGCGGGCTGACCGGATATCGCTGGGGCGTGCCGCGGAAAAAGACGCTGCTGGAGCAGGAGCGCAAGTTGGCCGGGGGTTCCTGACGCTTGGGCCTCAAAATGGGATAGGAACCGCCTGCGCGCCCTATCGGGTCATGCATGGACACCCCCTTTGGAATTGAGTTTTGCAGCTTCGGCGCGCGGTCGGGAGCGGTCATGTACTCAGCCTGTGGATTCGGCTTCATGGCCGCCCGTCGCTCCGGGTTACGCGGATCGGGTTCGCGGCCTTGGCGGTGGCAAGCCCGGCGCCACATTGCAGTGTGTTGGGACCATGTGGTTCCTGCCCCGCCTCCAGATGCGAGGGGCATTGCTTGATAAAGCTTGCCCGAGATCACCATGGGCCGGGCGATGCAGGCATTCTTTGCGGCCTGCTTCGCCACCGCAACCTTTAACGGCCGGCGCGCCAACACACCTTGCACCCACGCCTTCCGTTCGGTCCTTTGGGGGCCGATCCTGACATACCGCACCACGACGGAAGCCCCCAAAGACCGGCAACCGGCGCGGAACCTCTCGCCGTGCGCGGTGACGCACCTCGACGCAGAACCGTTCGAGCCTTTGCGGGCATGGAGTGATGATCCGGCATTGCCGGCACTCCCCCATGACCAGTTCCGCCAGTTTAAAAGGCCGGTCAACTCAGCGGCAGGCCCCGTGCCGGAGAAACGCCAGACCGGCGCCATCCTGCTTTACCGCGCCCGGTATGGTCTTCGTGAAGCGGGCGTTCAACTGCACCGACAAACAGCAAGGCTTCGCGCTGAAGGTCCGGCACTCGCCGGTCGCCGTCCGTGGATACGCGCGTATAGCCGACCAGCATGTGCGGAAAACCTCTTGGGGACGGTTTCCGGATAGTTGATACTTTTCCGACAGGCTTTGCCGTGTATATTTGCGGCGTCGGACGGTGCATTTCGAGCGTCCGGCGGCGGCTGTCCGGAATCACTCGTTCTCCGGCAAACTTTTTCGCCCGTCACACGCCGATCGTATCGCAAAACGGTCTAATTGCTTGTCAACCGTCTTTGGGTTGTGTACCTGATCCTTGGTTGCAAATTCGGAGAAGCGCGATGGGCCTGTTTGCCTGGCAGGAAAGGCGTACAGCTAACGCCCTCGCGGAACTTTTGGGCTTAGCGTCTATGACTCACGATGGCGCCAATTTGACCAAGGTTGAGAAGCTCGCGGCGGCTATCGACTCGGCCAACTATCTCAATACACAGATGGCAGGGTGCCGCCGCTATGACGATGCCCTTTCCGTCTTAACTGCGGGACTACAGGCGCTATCCGGTCCGAACGGCCTCATCCTGGAGTTCGGCGTCTATTCTGGCCGCACCATCAATCATATTGCATCTCTTAGTGCCGAGAAGATATATGGCTTTGATAGTTTCGAGGGGCTGCCAGAAGATTGGCGACCTGATTTCCGAGAGGGAGCGTTCAAGCGAACCGATCTGCCGCCAGTCGCGCCCAATGTTGAGCTTGTAGTCGGTTGGTTTGATAAAACACTTACCGGGTTTCTGTCAGAACATCCAGGCCCAGTCTCTTTCTTACATGTGGATTGTGATCTTTATTCATCCACGAAGACGGTTTTTCACTTTCTTAGCGATAGGATTGTGCCAGGCACCGTCATCGTGTTTGACGAATATTTTAACTACATTGGTTGGCGTAATCACGAGTTCAAAGCGTTCTCGGAGTTCATCGCTGCATCCGGGTTGAACTACCGCTATATCGGCGCGGTGCCATCGCATCAGCAGGTAGCCGTGGTGATCGTTTAGGCTTCTGTAGGTGGGTTTTCCTTTCTGTTGTGATTCAGGCACCCTCCCACGGTCTCATCGCTGAAAGGCGTCCCTCGTTAATTTTTCAACACTTTTCAAGCATTCGCTCTCGCGTGGTATCGCAACCGCTTCCAAGGCAGGATAAGCAACCGTCTCGTCTGAGGTTTTTTATATCCTCATCGCCCGCTGTATTCTCGAGACCACATTCTACCTTCGTGTGCTGATGCCACAAGGAAAGGCCGCTCGTTGGTTCTCGCCATGAACGCGCACCGGACTCGCTCTCGTTGCAATTAGCCAGTATGAAGCCCGGCCCCGACCGAGATGCCCGGAGTATCGTTGTAGTGACCCGACTTGTACCCGCAATCGTGGCAATGCTCAGTTTCACCGGCTGCGCGCTGATCGATCAACGGACGTTCTCCCCCGCGCCGGAAGCGCAGGCGCAACCAGCCCCGAAGCCGGTCCCGGTGGTGATCGATACCCGCACGCCGCTGGTGACGATCGATTACACGATACCGTCGCCCGACTACGCCGAACTGCTGCATTATGCAGTGGCCGCCGCCGAGAAGCGGGATGCGGACGTCCAGTTCGACGTTGTGGCCGTGACCGGCGACACAGAGGATGCCGCCATCGCGCAGGGCCGGGCAATCGGTGTGATGAAAGCCATCATGCGCGAACGTGTTCCAGCCGACCGCATTCACCTCGGCCTGCGAACCGACCCGCTGCTGACCGCCGGCCAGGTGCGCGTGTACGTCCGCTAAGCCGCGCACCAGCGGCTTATGCCGCGCCTCATTACGCCGGTTCGGCCTCCCGCTCGGCCATCATCTGCTTGAACGCGGGCCGGGCATGGCAGGCGTGCAGCCAGGCCCGCACCGCCGGGGCGGCATCGAACACCTCCTCCGCCGCCATCGCATAGCGAACGACCTCCGACACGTTGATATCGGCAACGGTGAACCGGCCTCCAACCAGGAACCCGGTCTCCGCCAGCGCCCCGTCCAGCACCGCGATAGGTGCCTGCAAAGCGTCGATCGCCGCCCGGGCGATCGCCGGATCGCGGTCGGCGGGCTGCCTGGCGACGCGGTGATACAGGATCTGGATGGAGTGGGGTTCGACCTCGGTGACGGCCCAAACCGCCCACATGCCCATTTGCCCGTCCTCGGCGATATCGGCCGGACCCAGCACGCCGCCATAACGCCTGGCGAGATACAGATTGATCGCCAGCGATTCGTGCAGCACCAGCCCATCGTCGTCGATCGACGGAATATGGCCGTTCGGGTTGATCTTCAGGAAGGCCGGCGAACGCGTATGGATCGGGGCATCGGGCGCATCCGGGTTTGGCAGGCGATAGGCCTGCATCACCTTCACCTGTTCGAACCTCAAACCCATTTCATGGGCCAGCCAGATGGTGCGCGATGCGCGGGACCGATGGACACCATAGATCGTCAGCATGAATGTGCCTCTGCCTGGTTGTGAAACAGGCCCGCCCTAAGAAGCTGGAGAGGTAGCCCGGGGCCGACGGCGCGGATGCCATGGCACCCGAACCGTCAGCCCCGCTGTCACGACTACGGATCGATCCGCGCGGTTGCCGACCCGGCCACCACTTCCTTGCCGTCCTGGTTGGTCGTGGACAGCGTCAGATCGGCATAATGCTGGCCGCCTTCCTCACGGATCGCCGTGACGGTTGCCTTGGCGTCCAGCGTATCGCCCGGCCACACCTGGTTGGTGAACCGTACCCCGAAATTGGTCAGCGTGCCGTCGCCGACATAGTTCGTCAGCATTTTGCCGGTCAGGCCCATCGTCAGCATCCCATGCGCGAACACGCTGGGGTAACCGGCGATCTGGGTCGTATAAACCTCATCGGTGTGCAG
>JAKBCJ010000468.1 GCA_021807975.1 Pseudomonadota bacterium
CGTCAGGTCGCTTGGGTAGCGAAGCTTGTCCCGGTTGTAGCGCTGCCGGTTCTCTTCCGTCCACATTGGGCACCTCGCGAATCGTTCGCAGAACAGCGAATCACAAGAGATTCAACGGGTTCAAGCCCCCTCCGGTAACCGATTCTAACGACTCAATAAGTTCCGGGACGGACACTTAGACTCTTAAGTCACCCCCGGTTTCCGTCCAGCGGATGGGGTCCATCTCAATTTACCCGTTTGTCACGTTCTCATTCACCCGATTCCCCTGACACTGGATCGGGGCCACCTCGGTGATGTCGTGGCCGTTCTTTATGCTCAGAAGTTCCAGTATTGCGTTGCCCACGGATTGGCGCGGTGACTGGCGTGCCCGCTGGGGTGATCGCAATCGATGACAAGGCGGTATGCCGATCCGACCATAACAGCGGCGGCAAAACTGCGATCCACACGGTCTCGGCTTTCTCACCGCCAATCTTCCATAATGTGGCGTGATGGTTCGTTCGGCGGGCCCGAATTACGTCGTTGTAGCGGTCGCGAAGCAGGCGAAGGCAAGTTTAAGCGCCTCGTAAGTGGGGCGCTTGAACGGAATGGCCAGCGCGGGCAGGTCAGCCAATGGTATCCAGCGCCAGGCGTCGAATTCCGGGTGGGGGTCGAGGTCGAGGCGGATGTCGCTGTCCTGACCGGTGAAGCGCATCGCAAACCAGCGCTGACGCTGGCCGCGGTAACGGCCACGCCAAGCGATGCCCAACAGACGCGGGGGCAGGTCGTAGGTAAGCCAGTCCGGGTGTTCGCCGACGATCTCGGCCTTGGTTGTGCCGATTTCTTCTTCTAGCTCGCGGAGGACCGCAGTCCTCGGGTCCTCGCCTTCGTCGATGCCGCCCTGCGGAAGTTGCCAACCACCAGACGGCCCTTCTGCATTAGGCATATCGGCTCGATGGGCCACCAGAATCAGTCCTTGGCGATTGAACAAAACGGCGCCGACATTGGGCCGGTAGGGAAGGTCGCTCATTTGTCCCGTTCCTGTTTCGGCGCGGGCAACATCAACGCACTGACCGGCACCAGGGCAACGCCTTTTGCAGTCAATGTGTTGGTCCAGGCAGCGACCCGATCTATCGTGATCGGCCGTGGCAGCAAAACAAGGCCAAATGCCGAACCCTTGTCCAGCGCCTGTTGGATCAGCGCATCCAGCCGCTGATCCAACAGGCCGGCATCGAACGTGCCGCCGTCCAGCACGATGTCAGCCGAGCGGCTCCATACATAGGGCAGAGGCGGCTGTCCGGTGCGGGCATCGGCGAACAGCAGGCCACGATGGGCCACATCCTCCAGCACCGTGTCGAATTGCGCGGCCATCCCGGACAGGCGTTCCCCGCGCATCGGCCCGAAGGCATTCGTGACGCCCACATAGCCAGTCAGTCGTGCCAGGGCCGCATGCAGACGCTTCGTGTTGTCCGCCGGAGACAACGATGTCATCAGCGCAATCCGGTCGTCTGGATCGTTCAGCGGGAAGCTCTGCGCCTCCATCGGCAAGGACAACAGATATTCGTGCTCGTTCAACCGTGCGATGGCGAGGAGACCGGTCACGTCGGCGCTATAAGGGGAAATTGCGAGAGATATGCCGCCCGGCAGGATTTTGATCGCGGACAGGCTGTCCGCCGTGTTCATACCGATGCCGGCAACCAGCACACCGACGCGGGGTCGCAAGTTGGATGGGTCGAATCCGGCGGCGTACACCTCCATCGGCGCCCTGCCGTCGGGAGAGATACGCGGCAGATGGAGCGTCGCGTCGTTCGGGTATGGCTCCATTAAGGATGGGTTGGGATCGGCGACCGGCCCCGGCGCTGGCCGTCCGGGTCGAAGCGGCAGCTGAGTTTCATCGGATTTGGACCGAACCGAGCGCGTTTCGGCGGGCGGTGGGACGGTATGGAGGATCGGCGCGGCCCGCGGCGGCAGACCAGGCACGGGCGGTGGACCGGCGATCTGAACAATCAGACCGGCGCCACCCGCCAGAAGCAGGATCGCCGCCCAAAAGCGGACCAGTCCGCGCCAGCCGTTCAACCATCCCCCGCCCGGGAGCAGGCGCAAATACTGCTGTGGGCTGAGGGAAGGAGCGGTCATCGTCGTGGTGGTTAGTTCGTGGAGGCGCTCTTTTGCGCTGCCATTGCCTGCACCACCTCGAGACCCTGTTGCAACTGGAAATCCGTCTCGTCCGGCTTCTCCGGATCGAACTTCGGGAAGCCTTCAGGCGGCTTATCGGGGATCTGTTTGATGATCGCCGGCAGGTCGCTGCGTGGCGGCATAGCCTGCGAACCGGTGCCCCCCTGATTGGTCAGGGCCTTGCTGTAGTCGGCCTCATGCTCCCCGCCAAAGGTCTGGTGGTCTTCGCGGCTTTCTTCCACTGGCACATCGGGGGTGATGCCCAGGCCCTGGATCGACCGGCCGGACGGGGTATAATACCGCGCCGTGGTCAGGCGCATGGCACCATTGCCGGGCAGCGGAATTACGGTCTGCACCGATCCCTTGCCGAAGCTGCGGGTTCCCAGAACAATCGCGCGGCGATGATCCTGCAACGCACCCGCCACGATTTCGGAGGCCGATGCCGAACCGCCATTCGTCAACACGACCAGCGGCGCGCCGCGCAGGATATCGTCGCCCTTGGCGTCCCATCGCTGGCTGTCCTCGGGGTGGCGGGCGCGGGTGGAGACAATTTCGCCTTGGTCTATGAAGTCGGAGGAGACAGCGACCGCCTGGTCCAGCAATCCTCCGGGATCGTTGCGAAGATCCAGGATCAGGCCGCGCAGTTTACCACCATTCTGGGCTTTCATGCTCTTGATCGCGGCTTTAATGCCCGAATCGGCCTGTTCAGTGAACTGCGATAGTCGCACGTAGCCGATGTCGTTTGGCTCCATCCGGGATTTCACCACTTGGATTTTGATAGTTTCGCGGATCAGCGGCACTTCCAGCGGCTTATCGATGCTCGCGCGCTTGATCGTCAGCACGATTTTGGAGTTCGGCGGGCCGCGCATTTTGTCCACGGCGTCGTTCAACGAAAGGCCGATCAGGGTTTTTCCGTCCAGCGCGGTAATGATATCGCCAGGCTTGATGCCGGCCCTCGCGGCGGGTGTGTCGTCGATCGGGGAAACAACCTTGATCAGACCCTTATCCTCGCTGACCTCGATCCCTAGGCCGCCGAACTCGCCCTTAGTTTGGATCTGCATATCCTTGAACGCTTTGGCATTCATATAGGAACTGTGCGGGTCGAGGCCAGTCAGGGCACCGTTGATCGCGTTTTCGATTAGTTCTTTATCATCGACAGGATCGACATACTCAGCGCGGACACGCTGCATGACATCACCGAAGATGTTCAACATGCGATACATATCCGCGTGGGTGCTATCCTGAGCCAGCGCCGATCCAAATATCGGGCCAAGCGTCGCGCCAGCCACGAAGGCTGTTCCAATGAGCAGACCGGAGCGCCAATGCCGAGCGCGGAGATTCATACTTGATTTTCCCTTCGACGCCACGGAACGATCCGGGGCGCATGACCAGTCCCAACTACAGCACACGAACCAGGATAATGCGAGTAAACTACGTAACCGTAGTTGTGGCTTATGAAAGTGCCAAACGTCCAGTGTGGAATCGTTAAGATGGCACGGCGGGTTCACAAGCCGTGCCGACCCGCTTAGGTTCCCGTCCATTCGCATCCAGGAGGAAAACGATGTCGGGAATGATGGACGGTAAAGTCGCGGTGGTCACCGGGGCTGGCGGTGGGATCGGGCGTG
>JAKBCJ010000469.1 GCA_021807975.1 Pseudomonadota bacterium
CCAGGCAGCTTCGGATATAGGCTTCTATATCACGGCGGGTCATGTTCGGGCGCCAGATCAGGAACTGTGTGATTTCCGGATTCCGCGCATAGGCGGCGAAGATCTGCGCGGCGTCCGTCATGGCGATCGGGCGCAGGAACAGCCTCTCGGTGCGGAAGGACTCGGGCAGCATCCCGCGCCTATGGCCTGAATCGATGCCGGTATAAAGTCTTTCGTGCCGATCGGACGTTTCGACCGCCAAGTCCCGGTCGGGACACGGCCGCGTTGGCCGCCGCTCGGCGCTGCGTTTGCGCCGCCGGCCGGGGCTTCACCGATGCCGCGAATGACGCGGTCAGGCCTCGGCAGGCCTACCGGTACGGCCGCGCCAGTGCGGCGGTCGAACGGGATTGGCCGGCGATCCCCTGGAGCGTTTCGGTGATATTGCGCACGATCGCCGCGCCGTATGCCGCTGTCGCCAGGATCAGGCAGATCCAGACGAGACCCCCCACTATCTCCCGGATATTAGCTTGCCAGCGCATAGTTCGGACGCGATGCAATCCGATCGCCCGGCTCCGCGATCCGGGTCAGCAGATGCTTCAGCGTCTCCGCGGTTGCATTGCTGGCGGGCAGTAGCGGCAACCGCACTTCGTTTTCGGCGAGGTTCAGGATCGCCAGTGCCGCCTTCAGCGGAACCGGATTGGTTTCGGCAAAAAGGGCATCGTGCAGCGGGGCAAGCATGTCCCGGATCCGTGCGAACAGCGTCATATCGCCCTCATCCCAGGACCGGTGGAGCGCTGCGCACAGCGTGGGCGTGAGATTGGCGGTGACGGATATGCAGCCATGCCCGCCAGCGGCGCGATAAGCAGCGGCCGTGGAGTCGTCGCCGCTGAGTTGCAGGAAGTCCGGGCCGCACAGGGCGCGCAGGTGCGGCGGACGGCTCAGATCGGCCGACGCGTCCTTGAGTCCGATGATTAATCCCCGAGCGGAGAGTGTGGCTATGGTTTCGTCCTTGAGCGCCACGCCGACGCGGCCGGGGACGTCGTATGCAATCAGGGGCAATTTCGATGCCTGTGCCAGCGCGTGGAAATGCGCGATGATCCCCTCCTGAGAGGGCTTCATGTAAGGTGTTGGCGCGCACAGCAGGGAAGCCGCGCCGCTGGCGGCGGCGACACCAGCCAGTGCAACGGCCGCGTCGGTGGAACTGCCGCCGCAGCCGGCGATGACTGGAACCCTGGCTCTTGCTGTCGCGACGGCCAGCCGGGTCAGCGAAGCCTGTTCCTCAATGGTCAGTGCCGCGGCCTCGCCCGTGCTACCGCAAACCACAAGCGCGGTTGTGCCGCATCGGATTTGCCGCTCGCACAGGCGCGCGAAGGCCGCGTGGTCAATGGCGCCATGTTTGAACGGCGTAGCCAGCGCGGTCATCGACCCCCGCAAAACCAGAGGCGCGCTCATGCCACCCTCCACAGGTCGGCGCACAGCAGCACCCGCCCGGCGATCTGGGTCAGACGGAGCTTGGTGAAGCCGTTCAGGCGCAATCTGCGTGCCAGCGCGCTTGCGGTTCGGGCGTCGTTCATGCCGACGATCAGGCGGCCGCCGGGCGCGAGAGAGCGGCGCGCAAGGCGAACCACGGTGGCCATGGCGATAGACGCCAGGCTGGGCATGATGACGACGTCGTAGTTATTCGCGTCGGGCTTGTCGCCGAGGCGAATCGCGGTCGCAGCGAGGCAACCTCGCCGCAGCAGGCCGCACAGCAACTCCAGACCATGCTCCGCGACGACCAGGGCATGACTTTCCCGTAATGTCCCAGCCAGTCGCAAGAGTGGTTCCAGTTGACCGCCATCCTTGCCATCGGCGGCTATTCGCGGTTTTGGCACGGCGTTGGACGTTTGGAGCATCGAAGAATCCTTACGGTATATGCCCAAGCCTGGTGGTGGCGTCGGGCTTGGTTGGGCCGGATCGGGACGGAAACACCGATCTGGCACCCAAGGATTCGTCGCTCCGGCATAGTAATTCGATAGCTGCCGCGGGGCCGGGTTATAGTGATTGGCTGCTATAGCCGCGCGCGGAGTACATCCGCGCGATCAGAGTGCCGGCCTTCGAAAGCGCTGTCGTGGGCGCCCGCCATTTGCCGGCGAGCGGACCAGTCCACCCACCGGGTTCCATGACAACCCACTGCCACGTTTGGGGAGGAGAGGGATAACGAGTCTATCCAACCCGAACCTTGGGCAGAACATGCGACCCATAGAAGTCGATCACGCGCGCCTGGTCAGGCTGTCCGGAATGGACATCCACGATCGTCGCCCCACTTTCGAACAGTTCATGCATCTTCTCGATGTGAACTTCGGGGCTCGTCCCGATTGCCCGGGATTTCAGGACCTCCTCCATTGGGGTTCCGTCCTCGGCCTGCTTCTGGATTTCCACCGGGCTTGGGACATTGTATAAGTTTTTGAAAGGCTTCGGGCCGAAGCACCGGAATTCTCCGGCCTGTTCGGCGGCTTTCTGGTCTCCGACACCGACATATTGCTCCACCAGCACGGGCATGTTGGCGGGGTTTTTGCCGGCGGCCAGCGCTTCACCTGAACCCACGCCCGGGAAGACGCGGTTCGGGTAAAGGTGGCTCATGGTGGCAAAGGCTTCCGCCACCACCGCGGGGTTATAGCGCAATGTGGGGCAGGTGACCGTCGTGCCCATCCAGCCATGGGTCTAGGCACCGAGCGCACCCATGGTGACCCGGGCTTGTTCGCAGTGGCCTTCGTTGTCCTGCCAGGGCTGTAGATGGTCGCTGGTGGACAGCACGTCAAAGCCGGCGTGCGAGACGCCAGCGTGCCCAGCTTGACCAACTCCGCGGTGGGAAATTGCTCGCTGGCCAGTATGTAGCTGAACATGCCCTTGCGAAGACCGCCGACGTCACGCGGACCCGGCACCGGTTCTGGCTTTTTGGTCGACTGCGGATGAGGGGCGATACTCGCGCCGGTCGCATCGGCCAGGGCGTCGGTCCACTTCGGCAGATTGCGCCTGCTAGGATTGGCGGCGGCGGCGAATGTGCTTTCGCGAAGTCTGCCGGACGCCATGGCATGCTCCGATCGCTGTGTGGGTCAGCAACGGAGGATGCCGGGACGGGTTCGGCCTACGCGGCCTTCAAGACTGCATGTGCCAGTATCTCGAACGACCGTTTGCGCGCAGCGGGGTCGAAAATTTGAGCCGTGACCATCAGTTCGTCCGCGCCGGTCGTTTTGACGAACGCGTCGATGCCCTGGCGGATGGTGTCCGGGCCGCCGACGACGGAGCAACTGAGCGCATCCGCCAGCATTGTCCGGCCCTGGCGGTCCAGCAGCGGCTCCATATCGTCTACCGGCGGCGGCAGTTTGCCCGGACGGCCGCGCCGCAGGTTCAGGAACGCCTGCTGCAGGGATGTGAACAGCCGTTTGGCCTGTGCATCGGTGTCGGCGGCGAAGACGTTGATGCCCAACATGACGTGCGGCTTGGCCAGGTGTTCGGAGGGGCGAAAACGCTCCCGGTAGATCGCCACGGCGTCTTGCATCAGGCCGGGGGCGAAGTGCGAGGCGAAGGCGTAGGGCAGGCCCAGATGGGCGGCGAGTTGGGCGCCGAAGGTGCTGGACCCCAGGATCCAGACCGCGACATCCTCCCCGGCACCGGGGACCGCTTGCAGCACCTGGCCGGGTTCGGTGGGCAGGAAGTAGCCCATCAGTTCCACCACGTCGCGGGGGAACCGATCGGAATCGCCGTCCAGGTTGCGCCGCATCGCGCGGGCGGCGATCT
>JAKBCJ010000470.1 GCA_021807975.1 Pseudomonadota bacterium
CTTCCACTATACGATCCTGGATTTCGCCGCCCGCTGGGTCTCTGGCGATCCCGTTGCGGCCACCGACGTTACCGCCGCCGTGTGGGCGCCGCTGGACAATCTGGAACCCTATGGACTGTGGTCGGAGGCACACCGCATCATCGCCATCGCCCGGCGGCTCGTAGGGTAGTTTCGCGGCCCTCGGGGCCATCCTACCAGGTCGCGAACATGATCCCCACCGCCAGCCCCATCACTCCGGTACACAGCCACCCCATCGCCGCCAGCCCGCGCGACAGCGTGAACCGTCCCATCACCTTGGGCGCCATTGCCATGACCATGATCACCGCCATCAACGGCACCGCCACAACGCCGTTGATCACCGCCGCCCAGAACAGCGCCTTCACAGGATCCAGGCCAATAAAATTGATCCCCACTCCGATCAAGGTGGCAATGACGATCGTGCCATAAAACGCCCTTGCATCCAGTGGCAACCGGTCCAGTCCGGTCGGCCAGTCCAGCGCCTCCCCCAGTGCGTAGGCGCAGGAACCGGCCAGCACTGGAACCGCCAGCAGCCCTATACCGATGATGCCGGCCGCGAACAGCCAGAACGTCAGCGGCCCGGCAATCGGCCGCAGCGCCTCCGCCGCCTGGGCCGAAGTCTGGATATTGGTGATCCCATGCGCGTGCAGCGTCGCCGCGGTGGTAATGATGATGAACAGGCTGATCAGGTTGGAATATCCCATCCCAACATAGGTATCCAGCCGGATGCGCCCGATCTGCAGCTCCGCCTGATCCGGCGCTTCCAGAAGCGATTTCGCATTCGGGTCGATGCGCTCGTCCTCGGCTTCCTGCGACGACTGCCAGAAGAAGCAGTACGGCGTGATCGTGGTACCCAGGACGCCCACGATGGTCACGACATAATCGGTGTTCATGCTGAATGTCGGGATCAGCGTATCACGCGCCACGAGATCCCAGGGCGTGTTGACAACCAGCGCGGTTAATACATAGGCAAGTAGAAATCCCGAGCTCCATTTCAAAAACACAACATATCGTTCGTAGCGGGAGAACGTCTCCAGCGCGACGCAGCCAATCGCAAACCCCACAACGTACATCTTCGGCGAACCGCCAACCAGCAGGACGACAGCCTCACCCATCGCGCCAAGGTCCGCACCCAGATTGATGATATTGGCCACCATCAGCAGACCGACGATGCCCAGCAGCAACGGCCTGGAGTAGTGTGTGCGGATGTTGCCAGCGATTCCCTGGCCAGTGACGCGCCCGATACGGCCGCTGATCTCTTGAATCGCCGCCATCAACGGAAAAGTGAACAGCATGACCCAGCACATCGCGAAGCCGAACTGGGCGCCCGCCTGCGAATAGGTCGCGATGCCGGATGGGTCGTCATCCGACGCGCCGGTGATCAGGCCAGGCCCCAGCGCCGCCCAAATGCCTTTGCCGGGCGGCTTTCGCGGCGCCTTCTGAACAGCGATCCGGGCAGCCAGGATATCATGCAGGGGATGACGGGAACGCATGCGGCTCATGGAGGGTCGTGTCTTCCGCCCGGGAATTCGGTATGCGACTGAGCTATCATAAGCCCGCTTCGCCGGGCAGCTTTTAACTGGGGCCAGCGATCGTGAAACCAGCCAGCAGCAACGGCGCACTGCGCATTCAAGCGATTCTGGGAGATGAATTCCGCGTGCTGGAGTTCGAGGAAAGCACGCATTCCTCGGCCGAGGCCGCCGCCGCGGTGGGCTGCGATGTCGCCCAGATCGCCAAATCGATGATGTTCCGTTCGGCGGATGGACGGCCGGTGCTGGTGGTGGCTTCAGGCGCAAACCGGGTGGACGAAAAGAAAGTTGCCGCCCTGCTGGGTCAGAAAATCAAGCGGGCCGAACCCGACTACGTGCTGGCCAACACCGGAACCGCCCCGGGTGGAGTCTCGCCAGTCGGGCATGTGACTGCCCCGGCGATCTTTCTGGACCAGGACCTGCGGCGCCACGAGACTATCTGGGCGGCGGCGGGATCACCGAACGCTGTCTTCGCCCTGTCTCCGGCCGATCTGGTTCGCCTGACCGGCGCGGACTTTACCGATGTAGCGAAATAAGGCGAATCGCGTGGGAAGAGAACCGGCTATTCATGAAACCACCGTGGTGCGGGTGGTCGGACTCGAACCGACACACACTCACGTGCGGAGGATTTTGAGTCCTCTGCGTCTACCGTTCCGCCACACCCGCCACGGAGAACGCCTTATGCCAAGACCGAACCCGCCTGTCGAGACGCGTCCGCATCGCGGCACATAACAATCTCGCCGGCGGGTGAACAGGGAGAACCCGGAATGTCCGAACACCTGCTGGTACCCGGCTGCCGCCTGTCGTGGTCGCTGATCGACCTGACTCCGCCCTGGCTCCAGTCCCCTGAGACGATCGTCATGCACCACGGCATCGGCGCGAACCGGGACATTTTCGCTGGCTGGCTGCCGGCTCTGACCGAACGGTACCGAATCCTGCGATTCGACATGCGCGGCCATGGCGAATCGGCGCGGCCGGACAGCGCAACCGAAATCGATATGGACCGCCTGACCGGCGACCTGCTGGCCGTGATGGACGCAGCCGGCGTGGACCGTGCGCATCTGCTGGGCGAATCGATCGGCGGGACAATCGCGCTGAACGCCGCCCTGCGCATGCCCGACAGGGTGCGGACCCTGACCGTCAGCAACGGGGCGCATATCGGCGCTTCCATCCAGTCCGTTGCCGGATGGCAGCACACGATCGCCGACGAAGGGATGCAAGCCTGGTCCGCCATGATGATGCGCGCCCGGTTTCACGACGGCGCCCTGCCGCCGGAAGCCTGGCGCTGGTTCGAGTCGCAGCAGTCCGCCGCATGCCCGCATACCGTGCTGCGGATGCTGCACGCGCTGGTCGGCGCCGACCTCGCGGGCAAAGTACCGGACCTGCGGCCGCCCCTGCTGCTGATGCACCCCGACGGGTCGCCGTTCATCCCGGTACCGATCATGTCGGCGCTTCGCGATTTGGTGCCCGGCAGCCGCCTGCATGTGATCGGGCATGCCAAACACGGCCTGCCATTTTCTCACGCAGCGGTCTGTTCCGGGGTGTTCGCAAACTTCCTCGCCGAACAGACGCTTTCCGTGTTGACCGCCCCGGCTGGGGACACTAGATAGGCGCGCTCCCGGCCGACGTTGCCGGGTGAGTGTTCGGGCGTAGCTCAGCGGTAGAGCAATCGGCTGTTAACCGATTGGTCGTAGGTTCGAATCCTACCGCCCGAGCCATCTTTCATGTTCAGTCTTGCTCGCTGAAATTCTGCCAGAGTCCGAGACTTATCCCGCCAAAAAGCGTTATCGGTAGGTCGGGCGGCAAACACCGGGATAGCGACTTGAGCGGACTGTTGAGTTCGTGGCCAGCACGCTCTAGAATCAGTGTAAATAATTGATAATAGAGCATTTAATGTCCCTCGAGGTTGATCGAAGTGCGTAATGACGGAGCCGGAACGGGGATGCTGACATCGGATCAGGCCCTGGCGGTTCTGGACCAGTCCGCCGACGGCGTTCTGGTGACCGATCAACAGCAGCAGGACCACCCTATCGTCTATGCCAATGCCGCGTTCACCCGCCTGACCGGATACGACACAGCCGAAATCATAGGTCGGAACTGTCGTTTCCTGCAGAACGACGACCGCGCCCAACCGGAAATTGCCGCCATGCGAACCGCGATCGGCGAAGGAACGGAGGCAACGGTCGTCCTGCGGAACTACCGGCGGGATG
>JAKBCJ010000471.1 GCA_021807975.1 Pseudomonadota bacterium
GATGATCCAACCCTTCTTGCGCAAAGCGGTTTCGAAACACGGCTCATCCCGCTGCCTTGGAATGGACCTATTAGAACAGCTCGCGCGTTTGTCGCCTTTCTAAATCCGGGGCTTGACGACAAAGATGTCCCCTACGAGGCGGAAAACGATGATTTTCGTCGCACATTGCGCGAAAATCTTGAGGGAAACAGTCCTTACATTTACTTTGATCCAGCCTACCAGAACCATCCGGGGGCGAAATGGGCGCGTGACACATTTGGCCCAGACTTCCCCTCGAGCTACGCGGATCGAATTTGCATTCTTCAACTGGTAGCTTACCATTCGTCCGGTAGTGAAGCCCCACATAGAGTATACAGAAAACTTCAAAGTACGGCACATATGACCAATTGGATTAAAGAGACATTACTTAAACGAGTAAGAAGCGGCGACGCTCTCCTGGTGATCGGACGCGGTGCTTCGCGATTCGATCTCGAGGACGAGCCAGAAACAGACAATTTCATCCGTTATAGAAACCCGGAATTTCGGCGCGCGCACATGACAAAAAAGACAAGGGGAGGTGACGCTCTGCGACGCTACCTCGGCCTTCCCCGAGCAGGTTAAAACGATAAGCCAAGTGTGGTAAGCGCCTTAACAATGAGTTGATCGCCCATTACCCTCAACTCAAAACCCGAACCGCTCCAGCAACGCCAGCGTTCGCGTTGGCACCCGCGGCATCGCCGCCATGAACGCCCGCAGATCCGCCGGGTGGTCGATATCCAGCCCAATCCCCGGCAGCCGCACGATCGTCGGCTCGATCCCGTGCGCCCGGGCAGCCATCAGATGCGGAAAGTAACTGTCGTCGCCAAACCGCAACGGCACCGAAAATGGCGGCGCGCACAACACCGCGTTCGAACCCAGTTCGTCGTGCGCCGGCACGATGGTGAACGAGGGCGCTGCCAGGCAAGACGACACCACCGCATCGATTTCCGCCGAGGTAACCCGCGGAATATCCCCGGGAACTGTCAACAGTGCGCCCTTGCCCTCGGCCGCAAGCACGCGAGCCATGCCGTTCACCGCACCGGTATGCCCATCCAGTGCGCCCTCGGTCACCACGCGGGCGCCATAGCGTTCCGCCAGCGCCCCGGCCACCGGATCGATCGTGTTGACCAGAATCCCCGCCAGCCGGGTCGCCCCGGCCAGCGCGGCCAGCACATCCTCCAGCATCGTGGCAGCCAGCACTTCGCGCTGAACCGGTGACAGCACCGACGCCGTGCGCTGCTTGGCACCGGTAAACGCCTTCACCGGCACGCAGGCCCAAATATCGATCATTTATGCCCGCTGTGCCTCAGGCCACGCATTTCCCGCCGCCGCAGCGTCGCCGCCGCTTCGATGACAATTCTGGCCAGCGCCTCCCGATCCTCGATCGTGGTCATCAGCGTCTGCGCCAGGGTAACGCGCGCGTCGATCGAAACGACCTCCGACATGTCGGCATGGTCGATCACGTAGCCATCCAGCAAATCGGCATAGCGTTGCGCCACCGTTCCCGCCGTCGGGTCCAGCCCCAGCTCCGTCATCATCTTCGCCGTCGGCCCCTTCACCGCCCGGCCCGCGATAATCGGCGACACCGCGATGATCGGTGCCTTGCATGCCATCAACGCCTCGCGAACCCCGGGAATCGCCAAAATAGGCTCAACGCTGATGAACGGGTTGGACGGGCAGATCACCACCGCCTCCAAAGACGGATCGGCCAGCGCGGCGATAAACGCCGGATGCGGTTTGGCGGCTCCCGCACCCTGGAACTGTAACTGCGCCACCACTGGCTCGCACCGACGATGCACGAAATATTCCTGGAAATCCAGCCAGCCATACTCGGTCAGCAGGCGCGTCCGCACCGGATCGTCGGTCATCGGCACCACCCGCGGCGCCACCCCCATGCGGCGGCACAGATCAGCGGTTACCTGCGACAGGCTTTCCCCCAGTTTCAGCCGCCGGGTTCGTTCCACATGCAAGGCAAGGTCGCGATCCCCCAGGCGGAACCATGTGTCCCCGCCAAGCGCTTCCATCGTCTCCATGAACGACCACGTCTCGTCATGGCGCCCCCACCCGAGCTCCCGGTTCGCGAGGCCCGACAGCGTATAGGCGACGGTATCGATGTCGGGCGATATCGACAGGCCCAGATGCTCGAAATCGTCGCCGGTATTGACGACGACGAGCAGGTCCTCGGGGGGCATGATGCGCGACAGGCCCAGAGCGAGTTTCGCGCCCCCCACCCCGCCGGACAAAGCAATGATCACTGGAAAAGGTCCTCCTCCGGCGGACGTATCACGTCCGCCACGGGCATGTCAGGGGCCGTCCAACGCAGGCCGCGCACGATTACCACCGGCTGACCCTCCGCCGCCTGGCCTTGCAGCAGGGAAGCCGCCGCGGCCACCTCGTCCGCGAAGCCGATGATGCTGACCTCCAGCGTGCGCCCGAACAGGTCCGGCTGACCGCGCAGGTCAATCACCGAGGGGATGCCAGCCGCACCGATCGCCACCCCCGCGGTGCCGCGCCGCCACGCTCGGCCGAAACTGTCGCTGATGATAACACCGACATTCGCATGATCAGCCAAAGCAGACCGGATCGATGCCGCCGACCCGTCCGGGTCCACCGGTAGCAACAAAGCCCGTTGGCGGCCATCGGCGGCCGCCACGTTGGACTGGTCCACCCCCGCATTGGCCATCACGAAACCCAGGCGGTGATGCATGATCATCAGGTTGGGCCGGCTGCGGACGACTTTCACCGACTCCGACAGCACAACCTGAACGATCCGCGGGTCCTTGCCCACCTTCGCCGCCAGGGCAATCGCCTCGGCCGAGGGCACCACATCGGCAAGATCGACAGTGCGCCCCTCCGCCTTGGACACGATCTTCTGGGCGATCACGACGATATCGCGGTCGCGCAGCGTCTGGCCCGCGCGTTCCAGGCCGGCGAGGATCAGGGCGGGAAGATCGTCGCCCTGCCGTACCATGGGGATGCCCGGCAGAGCAAAGATTTCAAGACGGCCTGTCATGGCAGCACGCGGCCGGGAAGTGCTTGGGAAATCCTATCCATGTCTTGTCCGAGTAGATCAGGCCACGCGTGGATGGTGGGCCTGCGCCGCATAGGTGTTAAAGCTAGGAGGAGCGACCTCGGTTTTTTGATATGTGTCATGGCCCGGCTTGGTCCGGCCACCCACGACTTGGGGTCGCGAAACAAGCAAAGTCCCGGGTGGCCGCGCCAAGCACGGCCATGACACGAGGCCGCTTACCACCGGTCCCCATTGGTATCGTAACGTCCATGGGGCCTTCGTCCGCCATGACGGCCAAATACACCGTCCCCTAGCCGAACCGCTGGCGCAGCTTCGGCAGCACCAGTTCGCCGTAGATTTTCAGGAAGCGCGCCTGATCGTTGCCCGGCGCGTGGAACACCAGATGCCGGAAACCCATGTCGATATAGGGCTTGATCTTCTCGATATGCTCGTCCGGGTCCGACGACACGATCCAGCGGCTGGCGGCCCGTTCGATCGGCAGCGCATCGGCCAGACGCTCCATTTCCTTGGGATCATGGACCGTCATTTTCTCCTCCGGCGTCAGCGCCAGGGCGGCCCAGATTCGGGTGTCGTCCAACGCGCGCTGCTTGTCGGTGTCGAACGAAACCTTCATCTCGATCATGCGGTCGAAGTCAGGCTTCGGCTTGGACGACAGCTTCAGGCCTTCCTCCACATTCGGCAGCAACGTCTCTTTATAAA